>NZ_JAMXSJ010000006.1:0-145255 GCF_024124725.1 Halomonas sp. Ps84H-12
TATCAAGCGGATGCACCGGTTGACGGCGGGCTGAGGGCTCGCCGCGCCCAACCGGCCAGCAGGCAAGGCGTCAGAACCGCCTTGCAGAAGCTGAGGGGCAGGTTAAGAGCCACACAACAGCACCAACGCCAACACCAACACCAACACAGGGGGGGTGAAGAACCCACGCCTCAGCTCATCCATTAACCTCAAGTCCGACAGACTGCTAGCACCCCGCATTCCCTTTGCCTACTGGGCGCTACCAGCGTCTCGCCGAATGTTGTCCGTCACGACAACTTCATCGTGCATTCATGAAATCGTCATCTACACTTTCTACTGTTCAGTGCACCCAAAAACCTTAAAAAAACGTACTGCGCACGACCGACAAGGAGCCGTTATGTCTCGTTTCACGTTGCACGCGCTTGCCCTCGGTGTGGCGACCGCCACGTTAAGTGTTTCTGCCAATGCCGCTACCGAAGTGACCTGGTGGCACGCCATGGGCGGTCAACTCGGTGAAATTCTGGAAGGCATGACCGAGGAGTTCAATGCTTCTCAAGATGAGTACCGCGTGACGCCCAGCTACCGCGGCAACTACACCGAAACCATGACCGGCGCCATTGCAGCGTTCCGCGCAGGCGAGCAGCCGCACATCCTGCAGGTGTTTGAAGTCGGCACCGGCACCATGATGAACGCCGAAGGGGCGATTTATCCGGTGTATGAGCTGATGGAAGCTCATGGCCGTGCGTTTGATCGCGAAGCCTTCCTGCCCGCCGTGGTGGGCTACTACACCGATACCAACGGCAATATGCTGTCGTTCCCGTTTAACTCCTCCACGCCCATCATGTACTACAACCGTGATGCGTTTGAGGAAGCTGGCCTAGACCCAGAACAGCCGCCGCAAACCTGGGAAGAGCTCGCAGAGTACGCCACTCAAATTACCGAGTCTGATGCTGCTAACTGCGGCTTTACCACCTCTTGGCCGAGCTGGGTGATGCTGGAGAACTTCTCCGCTATGCACAACTCGCCGTTGGGTACGCTGGAAAACGGCTTTGGCGGCATGGAAACCGAGCTGAACTTCAACAACGAGCTGGTCGCCCGCCACTGGGACAACCTGAAAACCTGGCAAGACGCTGGCGCGTTCAAATGGGGCGGCCCGGGTTCTGGCCCGGATGCCGAACCCATGTTCTACTCCCAGGAGTGCGCGATCTTCTTTGGCTCCTCTGCTTCCCGTGCCGACGTCGCTGCCAATGCCGACTTCGAAGTGGGCTTTGGCATGCAGCCCTACTACGACGACGTAGAAGGTGCGCCGCAAAACTCCATCATTGGCGGGGCTACCTTGTGGGCTTTGCAAGGCCACACCGATGAGGAGTACGCCGCCGTAGCAGCGTTTTTCGAGTATCTCTCCCAGCCGGAAGTTCAGGCCGAGTGGCACCAGCAGACCGGCTACCTGCCGATCACGCAAGCCGCTTGGGATCTGAGCCAAGAGCAGGGTTACTACGATGAGAACCCCGGTGCGGATATTTCGCTCAAGCAGATGACGCTGAACGAGCCCACCGAGAACTCCAAAGGCCTGCGCTTTGGCAACTTCGTCCAGATCCGCGACATCATCTCTGAAGAGATGGAAGCTGTGATGACCGGCAACAAGTCGGGCCAAGAAGCGGCCGATGCGGCAGTAGAGCGCGGCAACCAACTACTGCGCGACTTTGAATCCGCGAATCAGTAAGTAAGCACCTGCTTCGCCGCCTGCCCTTGGCAGGCGGCGAGCCTGTTTTTAAGTGCCCCACTTATTGGTGCCGTTTATAGACGCAGGATACGTTGCCTATGCAAACCAAACGCATGACCTTCCCAGGGCGTTTTTTGCCCTACGCCCTGCTGGCTCCTCAGGTCATTGTCACGCTGATTTTCTTTATCTGGCCGGCCGGACAAGCGCTCTATCAGTCGCTACTTCGTGAAGATGCTTTTGGGCTACGCACGACCTTCGTGGGGCTGGAGAATTTTTCCCGCCTGTTTCGTGACGGCAACTATCTCAACTCGCTCTCGGTGACGGCCATTTTTGCCATTGGCACCACGCTGCTGTCCATGGCGGCGGCGCTGCTGCTGGCCTGCACGGTGAATCGCATGATTCGCTCGCGCAGCACCTACACCACACTACTGGTATGGCCCTATGCCATTGCCCCCGCCATTGCCGGGGTACTGTGGTGGTTCATCTTCAATCCCTCCATCGGCATCGTGCCTTATATGCTGGATATGGTGGGCTATCAGTGGAACCACCGAACCTCAGGGGCGGACGCCATGCTGCTGGTGATTTTTGCCGCCGCCTGGAAACAGATCTCCTATAACTTTCTGTTCTTCCTGGCCGGGCTGCAGTCGATCCCCCAATCGCTTATCGAAGCCGCCGCCATTGATGGTGCCAGCCCCATGAAGCGCTTCTGGACCATTGTGTTTCCCCTACTGTCTCCCACCACCTTCTTCCTGATGGTGGTGAACGTGGTGTACGCGATGTTCGATACCTTCGGGATTATTCACGCCACTACCCAGGGCGGCCCCGCCCAGGCCACCAACACACTAGTGTACAAGGTGTACGCCGATGGTTTCGTGGGCCTGAACCTGGGGTCATCTGCCGCGCAGTCGGTGATTTTGATGGTGATTGTGGTCGCACTCACGGTGGTGCAGTTCCGCTTTATTGAGCGCCGGGTGAACTACTAGCCGCAGGCTGACTGTTGGAGTCTTGTCATGGTTGAAAATCGTCCCTGGGCGAACTTTTTTGCCCACTTAACGCTGATGCTCGGCGTCGCGGTGGTGGTGTTTCCCGTCTACGTAGCGCTGGTGGCCTCGACCCAAGCGCCGGGCGACCTGCTACGCGGCACGCTACCAATGTTGCCAGGTGCCCACGGCATCGAAAACTTTACCCGTATGTGGCAATCCGGCGTCTCAAACGCGGGCGCGCCGCCGGCCGGCACCATGCTATGGAACAGCTTCATCATGGCCATGGCGATTACCGTGGGTAAGCTGTCGATCTCGCTGCTTTCCGCGTTTGCGATTGTCTACTTCCGCTTCCGCTTTCGGATGTTCTTCTTCTGGCTGATTTTCATCACGCTGATGCTACCCGTCGAAGTCCGCATTATTCCGACATTTCAGGTCGTTGCAGATCTCAATATGCTAAACAGCTTCGCGGGGCTTTCGATACCGCTGATTGCTTCCGCCACCGCGACGTTTCTGTTTCGGCAGTTTTTCATGACCATCCCCGAGGAGATGTTGGAAGCGGCCCGGGTGGATGGCGCAGGCCCACTGAAATTCTTCAAAGACATTTTGATGCCGCTCTCCATCACCAATATCGCCGCACTGTTCGTGATCATGTTTATTTACGGCTGGAACCAGTATCTGTGGCCGCTGCTGATCACCACCGACCCGGACTACTACACCATTGTGATGGGCATTCAGCGCATGACCTCTGAAGAGAACCCCCAGTGGCACCTTATTATGGCCGCCGTGGTGATGGCGGCTCTGCCACCGGTATTAGTGATTCTGTTTATGCAACGCCTGTTTGTGAAAGGCCTGACCGAGACGGAGAAATAACCATGGCCAGCATTACCTTGGAAGGGCTGAAAAAAACCTACGCGGGCAACGTGGCAGCGGTCAAAGGCGTCGATTTACATATCCAAGATGGCGAGTTTGTGGTGCTGGTGGGGCCTTCTGGCTGCGGTAAATCCACCCTGCTGCGCATGGTGGCAGGCCTGGAGAGCATCACTGAAGGCACGTTAAAGATCGGCGAGCGAGTGGTGAACCAACTTGAGCCCGCCGAGCGGGATATCGCCATGGTGTTCCAAAACTACGCCCTCTACCCGCATATGACGGTGTACAACAACCTGGCATATGGCCTGAAGAATCGCGGCTTCAAGAAAGACGACATCGACCAGCGGGTGCGCACGGCGGCCAAGATGCTGGAGATTGAGGACTTTTTGGAGCGCAAACCGCGCAAGCTATCCGGCGGCCAGCGCCAGCGGGTGGCGATGGGCCGTGCGTTAGTGCGCGAGCCCGCCGCGTTTCTGTTTGATGAGCCGCTCTCTAACCTAGATGCTAAGCTGCGCGTGCAGATGCGCGTTGAGATCAAGCAGCTTCAGCGGCGGTTAAAAACCACCAGCCTCTATGTGACCCACGACCAGCTCGAGGCGATGACGCTGGGGGATAGGCTCGTGGTGCTCAATGCTGGTCAGATCGAGCAGGTGGGCACCCCGATGGAGATCTACGCCCGTCCGGCCACTATGTTTGTGGCGGAATTTATTGGCTCCCCGGCTATGAACATGCTGCCGCTGGATTACCTTGCGCAGCAGGATACCCAGGGCGTGCTGAGCCAGTTGCCGAAAGAGACTGATACCGTCGGCATCCGCCCAGACGATATGCAGCTCGCCCCGCCAGCCGCGCCCTATATAACGCTGAACGCTACCTTGATGTTGTTTGAAGCCGCCGGTGCAGAGAGCCATCTCTACCTAAACTTGGCAGGCAGCGACCAACCTACGGTGGTGCGTACCGCAGGCCAGCCGCCGGTCAGCGAAGGTGAAACGCTGCAGGTGTACGTGACCAGCGATGCGCTTCACCCGTTCAACAGCACCACCGGCAAGCGCACCGCCCATTAGTACGCAGCGCCTTAGGCGGGTAACAACGTTACTCGCCTAAGGCGCAGTCGGTACCGCTATGCCCCAATCCTATTCGCATGGCCGATACCGGCATGGTTACCTGGGTATTCAAAAAAGAGACGAGCACAAGCACCGCAACGACGTCTCTTGGTATATTGCCAAACGGCCTGGCACCCGCCAGAAGCGAGATGCCAGGCGACAGAAAGTCGAAAAAATCAAAGCCAGTATCCGTGCCAAGGTGGAGCACCCCTTTCGGTACATCAAACACGTTTTTGGTTATGGCAAGGCTCGCTATCGTGGACTGGCCAAAAACACTCAGCGCCTCACTTACTGCATGATGGCTGTCTGTCATCGCTTGTTCACTTGCCTGTCTTGGCAGTGTCATTGTGCCCGCGCAACATAATGAGAAACGTGATAAAGGGACGAATCGCTCATGCGGCTCTGTATCGTTAGCGAAACATGGTCTCCAGAAATTAACGGCGTTGCGCATACTCTCAACCGGATATGTCGTGAGCTGCAGCGGCTGGGCGTCACAATGGATGTGATTCGCCCTAAGCCTAAGGCACCCGGCAGTGCCGCCTATGCCACCCAAGAACTACAGGTTAACCACCTGGCGCTGCCCGGCTATCGTGATGTTCAGGTGGGATTTGCTCGCCCGTCCACGTTGCAGCGGTTTTGGCAACAGCACCGGCCAGATGTGATTTATTTAGCCACCCAAGGCCCGCTCGGCTGGGCAGCTCGCCAGGCAGCGCAACAGTTGAGCATTCCGCTGGTGGCAGGTTGGCACACCAACTTCGATCATTACTGCCATGATTACGGCGCCTCTTGGCTCTCTGCCGCGACTCGCCGCTATTTGCGCTACTTTCACAATGGCTGCGCACTGACACTAGTGCCCACTCATCAGCAAGCCACAGCTTTACGCCAACAGGGTATCCATGAAGTACAGGTGCTCGCTCGGGGGATTGATGGGGAAAAATTCTCTCCAGCTCACCGTAGTGCAGAGCTGCGTAAGCAGTGGGGAGTTAGCGAGCACCAGCCGGTCGCCCTCTATGTCGGGCGACTCGCACCAGAGAAGAATCTGGCCCTGCTACAAGAAACGCTGCAAGCCATGCGCAATGTGCGCCCCGATATGGCACAGGTGATCGTTGGTGATGGCCCAGGGCGTGCACAGTTAGAGAAGGCACTCCCTGACGCACATTTCACCGGATTTGTGGATAAACATGAGCTAGCTTGCCACTACGCCAGTGCTGATATGTTTGTATTTCCTTCGCTGTCGGAAACGTGGGGCAACGTAGTAACGGAGGCAATGGCAAGCGGCTTGGCGGTAGTTGCTTATCGTCATGCAGCCAGCGCGGAGCTGATCCAAAACGGCCATAACGGGGTGACCGTAGCGCCTAACGACGCCCACGGTTTTCAAGAAGCGGCCGTGGCACTGTGCCAACACCCCGCCGATTACGCACGAATAGGAAGAGTTGCCCGTTTACGCGCGCTAGAACAAAGCTGGTCGGGCATTGCTGAGCAATTTCTGCGCTACCTACACCATACCCAGGAGGTCCACCATGCGAGCTCGCCCGCTTGTCGTATTCGATCGTCTTGACCTGTGGGAGTGGCGGTTTTGCCAACGGGTCACGCACCTCTCGCTCTACCGCCCCTGGCGGCTAATGCTGAAAACAGCCAGTAAGTTAGGCGACTGGCCGGTGTGGGTACTGCTGATTGCTGCCCAGCCCTGGCTTCAACCTGATGGCACGTGGCGGATGATGCAGTACTCGCTGATCGCCCTGGTAGCTGTCACGGTTTATAAGCTGGTCAAAACCAAGCTGTGCCGAGAGCGCCCCTTTATCACTTACCTGGGAGGCGTACACTGCGGTGAACCCGCTCGAGATCGCTACAGTTTCCCCAGTGGCCACACCATGCACGCCGTCATGTTCAGCGTATTAGTGGCCGCCCACACCCCCTGGCTGCTGCCGATTGTGCTTCCACTCAGCCTACTCATTGCAATTTCTCGAGTGGGGCTAGGGCTGCATTATGTCAGCGATGTACTGGTTGGTGGCGTGATGGGCTATGGCTTTGCACTGCTGAGCCTTTATTGGATGGGGTAAGAGTCTCTACATGCCAACATGCAAAAGCCACCCAAAAAAAAGGTGGCTTTTTATTTATTATTCAATTACTTACATATCAGGCGGCATGTCGTCGCGATCCTCTGTAGCCGTCATAAATGATGTTTTAAACATCATGTACAGGCCCACCCCCGAAAACCCTAGAAACAGCACGAACATGCAGAACATCAATACCATCACCATAGCGCTTGTCCCTGTCAGTGTGCGGCCGATGCGTTGACGTCTTATAACCGCTGATTTTGGTTTACCCGAAAGGATAGACCAAAATACTTTGCATATCTGTACAGGAACTATGCAACACCCCTAAGGCGAGAAAAAACGTTATATAAATCAATGTATTAATGATTGAAAAATAAACGCAAAAAAACCACCTCACAGTTGCAAGATGGCTGTTTTGCATCGCTGCCACTCCTTGGCTTCGATGATCAGCACGGCCTTATGCTGATAAGAGTGAGCAGGCTAAGAGTCCATTCACGTCCGTGATGCTTACTGGGCCTCCTGCCCTCCTCTATTGCCTATTAGCCTGCTCACGCTTTGATGGGTTGGAACTTGGTTGCCAACAGTGAAATTGGTTAAATCATCAATGGTGACACTATAAGTATTAACACTTATAACACTGCAGGCATTGGGCCAATCATACCAATAAATAAAAAATATCTTTAATATCAATAAATTAAACAAAAAAATAAAAGCCCAGCCTAACCGAAATTGACAGAAAACTCAGGGATGACATGGGTAATATTGACACATGCGACAAATGCGCACGGTTCACATCTATGCTAAAGAGAGATAAGCAGCGTTGGTAAAACGTTCCACCTCATGGCTACTTACCGGTGGCAACCCGCACCAACAGCGCTTATGTTACTCATCACACCATGACGCCCCAGCGGGGCATTATTTAGCAGAGAGGAAAGACCCAATGAAACGCACCATTGCGCTTGGCATACTCTTACTGGCCACACTACTCACCATTAGCGGCTGTAACACAGTTCGCGGTATGGGCCAGGATATTGAGCAGGGTGGTGAAGCCATTCAGCGTTCGGCGGATTAACCATGATGATGACCGTCTACCTTTCACATGGCTTGGAGAGTGGCCCAGGGGCACTGAAAATGCAGGCGCTCAAGGGTATTGCTGAACAGCTTGATGACTGTGAGCCGGTCGTCATGGATTACCGGGGCATGGACGAGCCAGCCGAGCGATTGAAACACCTTACCGCTACTCTGCTGGCTCGTGGTGATGACCCCGCCCGCCGTGTATTAGCAGGCTCAAGCTTAGGCGGCTGGCTCAGCGCTGCCGCCAGTGCGCAAACACCGGTGTTGGGCTGTTTTTTACTCGCCCCCGCGCTTGGCCTGCCTGAGTACCCAGAGACCTCACCGACGATTCAAGCCCAGCATACGCATATCATTCATGGCTGGCGCGATGATGTGGTCCCCCCAGGCCCAGTGATTGAGCGTGCTCGCCTACAGCGCTTGTCACTGCGAATGATTGATGACGATCATCGCCTGCATAGCAGCCTGGACATTATCCTGGACGACTTTACACGCTTCTTAGCCCAGTGTGCGGACGCCCGCCCACCGGTTTAGCCTCAGCAACGCAATGGAAAACGAAAAACGCGTAAAGCAGTCGACATCAACTGCCTTAAGGCTCAAGAGGGCTAACGCGGTGCGCATCGGTTTGGGTTTGGCTGCGCTGCTCACAGGCACCTTAACCACGCACGCCTACGGAAGCTGCCCGCAGCCTGGGCAGTGGTGGCAAGGTGAGCGGGCCACTTCTCATCAAGCGCTTCTCGCTCAAGCAGCCCAGCGGCAAGTGGTGCTGCTTGGCGAACAGCACGATGCCATTGACCACCACCGCTGGCAGTTACATACCCTGGCGGGGCTACATGCGCTTCGGGAAGATATGGTTATTGGCTTGGAGATGCTGCCAAGGAGCGCGCAGCCGGTATTAGATCATTGGGTGGCTGGCCAGCTTACCGAGACAGAACTATTGACCCAAAGCGAGTGGGAAGAGGCCTGGGGGTTTGATGCCGAACTCTATTTACCGATCTTCCACTTTGCCCGGCTACAGCACATTCCGCTGGTCGCACTCAATATTTCACCAGAACTACGCCAGCAGCTCTCAAAAGAGAGTTTTGAAAGCGTACCTGCCGAACAGCGTCATGCTATTCCCCCACCTCTGCCTGCCAGCCCTGCGTACCAAACTCGGCTAAAAGAGGTGTTTGAACAGCATGCCATGGCCCAAGAAAACTCGGAAATGCTGGAACGCTTTACCCAAGCGCAGCTCACCTGGGATATCGCCATGGCCCACGGCCTGGCAGGCGCGGCAAAAGAGGGGGCGTTAGCCGTTGGCTTAATGGGCCTTGGGCACGTCACCTACGGCCATGGTGTGGAGCATCAGCTAGAAGGACTGGGGATTCAACACACTTTCAGCCTGCTGCCCTGGGAACAGGCTGAGTGCGACCTCCCCGAGCCAACACTGGCTGATGCCGTGTTTGTACTCCCTGCCCCCATTTCCGCCGAGCCGATGCCCTAGGCGTCATCCGCCAACGCAGGCAGCAGCGTTTTTAGTTTACGGGTAAGCGTATTACGCCCCCAGCCCAGCAGCTCAGCGGCCTCGCCTTTGCGACCACCGGTATGTTTGAGTGCAGTTTCAATCAAAATGCGCTCGAAATCAGGTACCGCCTCTTCCAGCAGGTGCGTATGGCCTTCTGCCAAAGCATGATCAGCCCAATCGCGAAATGCTGAACGCCAATCACCGTGAACGCTACTTTCCGACGCACCGACCGTGCGTAGCTCTGGCGGCAGGTCTTCTACCAGGATTTCCCGGCCAGAGGCCATGACCGTTAACCAACGGCAGATATTTTCCAGCTGACGTACGTTGCCGGGCCACGGCAGCCGGGTTAAGTGCGCCTCTGCCTCAGGGGTCAGCACTTTGATATCGGTGGAAAGCTCTTTCGCCGCTTCGGCCAAAAAATGCCGGGTTAGCCGGGGAATATCTTCGCGGCGCTCGGCAAGGCGCGGTAGATGAACGCGAATCACGTTCAGACGGTGGAACAAGTCTTCACGAAAGCGCCCATCATCTACCAACGACTCTAGGTTCTGGTGGGTTGCCGCGATAATCCGCACATCAACTTTTACCGGGGTATGCCCGCCCACGCGGTAAAACTCGCCGTCGGCCAGCACGCGCAGCAGACGGGTTTGCGTCTCAGCGGGCATATCGCCGATTTCATCCAGAAACAGCGTGCCACCGTTGGCCTGCTCGAAGCGCCCTTGGCGCTGGGCAGCCGCCCCGGTAAACGCGCCTTTCTCATGGCCAAACAGTTCGGACTCTATTAAGTCACGAGGAATTGCCGCCATATTCAAAGCAATAAACGGCTTGCCCGCCCTCGGGCTGTGCTGATGCAGCGCCTGGGCGACACGCTCTTTACCGGTGCCCGACTCACCGTTAATCAGTACCGTAATGTGCGAGTGGGAGAGCCGCCCAATGGCGCGAAAGACTTCCTGCATGGCGGGCGCTTCACCGATGATCTCGGCGCTTAGGCCTTCCGGCACGCTCACCGGCCGCTGGCGTTCACGGGCGTGGGCTACCGCACGGCGTACCAGCGCCAGCGCCTCATCCACATCAAACGGCTTGGGCAAGTACTCAAACGCCCCCCCCTGATAAGAGGCCACGGCGCTGTCTAAATCGGAGTGAGCGGTCATGACAATGACCGGCAGGTCCGGGTGGGCTTCGCGAACCCGTGACATTAAATCCAGCCCATCAATCCCCGGCATGCGAATATCGGTCACCAACACATCCGGTGGGCTTTCCAGCAGCCGTGCCAGCGCTGTGTCGGCACGCTCAATACACTCAACCTCTAGGTCTGGCTGCGCCAGTGCGCGCTCCAGCACCCAACGGATAGCGCGGTCATCATCGACAATAACCACCCGTGCAACATCGGTACGTGTCGCCTCAGTCATGACGCTTCTCCGGTGCAATTAATAACTAATGGAATCAGTAAACGAAATTCGGTATGTCCAGGTCGTGAGTCGCATTCGATCAATCCTTGATGTTGGTGCAAAATTGACTGAGCAATGGATAGCCCCAAACCGCTGCCTTCCGCGCGGCCAGACACCATCGGGTAAAAGAGGGTTTCGCGTAGGCTTTCAGGAATGCCAGGGCCGTTATCAATCACGCCGACTTCGCTCACTAGCCGGTGCCGCTCGGCGCCTAAAGTGAACTGGCGCCGGGCACGGGTGCGTAGAATCAGCTCCGGTGAGGGGGTCTCTGCATCGCTCATGGCCTGCACCGCGTTACGCGCCACGTTCAATACCGCTTGAATCATTTGCGACTCATCACCGGAAAGATCCGGCAGGCTGGGGTCGTAATCACGGTTGACGGTGACATCGGGATGCTCGGCAATCAGCAGCGCTCGCACTCGCTCCAGCACTTTATGGATATTGACCGGCTCATGCTTAATGATGCGGTTCGGGCCCAGCATGGAATCAACCAAATCTCGTAAGCGGTCTACTTCTTCGACGATGATATGGGTAAATTCCCGCAGCGCCGGGTCGTCTAAATCACGCTCCAGCAGTTGCGCCGCACCGCGAATGCCGCCTAATGGGTTTTTCACCTCGTGGGCCAAGCCCCGCGCCAGCACCTTAATGGTCTCTTGGCGGGTGGTGAGCGCCTCTTCGCGGGAGATCTGCATCAAGCGGTCTCGCGGCTCGACTTCCAGCAGCAGCTCATCGGCTGAGAGGGGCGTTACCGTATAGTCCACCGTGAGCGGCTCACTATTGAGCGGCGTGACACGCGCTTCCCGCTGGGTATAGGGGTGAAAGGCATCCCGCGCTTTGGCCAATACCTCATCAATACTTTCCCCACCGCCTAGCAAGGTATCTAGACTAATACCCTGCACACGGCTAAAGCTCACCGCTAGCAGCGCTTCCGCCGCTGGGTTCATCCAGCGGACACGGAGTTCACCGTCGAGCAGTAGCACTGCGGTGGTGAGATGTTCTAATAAGCGCTGATACATGGCGTGTCCTGAAACGTCGCTCTAATAATAGTGTGATGAACACTAGCGTGATGGGATCGTTGAGAGAGGAACTGCAAAAAGCGCGCCAATTAAGCACAAACGGCGGCATGCACGGCTGATGGGCAGCCGGTGTGGGCACAGCGAGCCGTTATAGCGCACTGCCGAACAAATTCAGATACTCCTATGCACCATTGTAGTGCATTGCACTATTCAGCAATAAAAATAGTCACCGGATCGGTGCGGTGTTGAATACGCCCTTGGCTATCCAACAGTTCGGCCTGCAGCTGGTGTTGGCCCGCTGGCAAGCCCGCCAGCCAGAACGCATCGCTATGCAGGGCAGATTGGCTTAGTTCGCCATTCACGAGCAGTTGAATTTGGTGGTCGTCGCGTAGCGGCGGCGAAACCGCCACTTCAACCGGCGTCATATTACTTCGCAACGAGGCCCCCGCCGCTGGGTTAGCAATCGCAAAGCGGTCATAGGGCATAAACGGTTGGCCAGGATTCCCCTTGGCGCGGGGAGACGGAGAAGCAGGCCGAACAGCGGTAGGCACGCTTGGCAGCGGGGCCAGCGTGATCGCTTTACCACCGCGCTCTGGGTTGTCAGTAAACGTCACGTTGCCCTGCGCATCCACCACGCGATACACCGTTTGAGCCTGCGCAGCGCTTACCCACAGGCCCAGCAGCAGCGCAGCCCCTGTGGGCAAACCACTTTTTTGACGCAAACGCCATCTACTGATCATTACTTTCTCACCCTTATGTTGCTCCAACAAAAAACCCCGCCGAGGCGGGGTTTTTCAGGCTAATCACACCGCAAGGGTGATGTTAGCACTCTTGTTAAAACGGTGTTTAGCAACCGTTCTTAGCAAGAGTAGTACATGTCGAACTCGATCGGGTGAGTGGTCATGCGAATGCGCTCCACTTCTTCCATCTTCAGCTCGATGTAAGCATCGATCATTTCATCAGTAAATACGCCGCCTTCAGTCAGGAACGCACGGTCAGCATCGAGTGCTTCCAGTGCTTGGTCCAGGCTGTTGGCAACGGTCGGTACGGACTTGCCTTCTTCCGGCGGCAGGTCGTACAGGTTCTTGTCCATGGCATCGCCAGGGTGGATCTTGTTCTTGATACCGTCGATACCCGCCATCAGCATCGCTGCAAACGCCAGGTAGGGGTTAGCAGTCGGGTCAGGGAAGCGAGTCTCTACACGCTTGCCTTTCGGGCTGGCAGTGTAAGGAATACGGATAGACGCAGAGCGGTTACGAGCACTGTAGGCCAGCATAACCGGCGCTTCGAAGCCCGGTACCAGACGCTTGTACGAGTTGGTAGACGCGTTGGTGAAGGCGTTCAGAGCACGGGCGTGCTTGATGATACCGCCGATGTAGTACAGAGCCATTTCAGACAGGCCCGCATACTCGTCGCCAGCAAACTGGTTCTGACCATCTTTCCAGAACGACTGGTGTACGTGCATACCAGAACCGTTGTCGCCTACCAGCGGTTTCGGCATGAAGGTAGCGGTTTTGCCGTAAGCGTGCGCCACGTTGTGGATCACGTACTTCATTTCCTGAACTTCGTCAGCTTTCTTCACCAGCGTGTTGAATTTAACGCCGATTTCGTTCTGACCCGCGTTGGCAACTTCGTGGTGGTGAACTTCCACGGTCTGGCCAATCGCTTCCAGGGTGTTACACATCGCGCCACGGATATCGTGGAAGCTATCGACCGGAGGAACCGGGAAGTAGCCGCCTTTCACGCGCGGACGGTGACCCAGGTTGCCGCCTTCTACTTTATTGTCAGTTGCCCAAGCGCCTTCATCAGACGTGATTTTGTACATAGAGCCCTGGATATCGGACTTCCAGTGCACTTCGTCAAAGATGAAGAATTCCGGCTCTGGGCCGAAGAAGGCGGTGTCGCCCAGACCGGTAGACTGCAGGTAAGCTTCTGCACGCTTAGCGATAGAGCGCGGGTCGCGATCATAGCCCTGCATGGTAGCAGGCTCGATGATGTCGCAACGCAGGATCAGGGTAGCGTCTTCGGTGAAGGGGTCCAGGAAGCCGGTGCCGTCTTCCGGACGCAGGATCATGTCGGATTCATTAATGCCTTTCCAGCCTTCAATAGAAGAGCCGTCAAACATTTGGCCGTTTTCAAAAAACTCTTCATTCACGTCGCGTGCCGGTACGGTGACGTGCTGCTCTTTACCGCGCGTGTCGGTGAAACGCAGGTCTACCCACTTAACATCATGTTCTTCGATTAGCGCGAGAGTCTTGGCTGACATAGTGTCCTCCGGTATGAGCGTGGCTTAAAGCTTGTAACTGTAAGCTATCGATAAAAGTGTTATTCAACAAACCGTTCAACACGCAGCTGCATGTGGCGCGTTTGTCTTTTTTGTTCGCTTAACGTTTGCCTGACGATGGACAACAAAACGCCCAGCGATCATTTCAGACCGGCTATCGTTGTAGCATGCCGAGAGGCTTCTGCATACGATCTAATAGCTGGTGACAAAACCATCTACAATGTATAAGCACAGAGCATGCCAACTCTGCACCATTATGGCATCAAAAATTTATAATGCTTTGTTTTTAAAATACAAAAACCTATGGAGAGATGCCTCTTCATGTAGCAAAGGCCTTTTGCTTGCGCACAAAAGCGCCTTTATTTTTTATTGGCGCACCATAAAAGCTCATAAAAAGGTATCAGTGCACCAGGTTGGTTCAAAAAACCCAGCGCCTAGCGAGCTACCGTCAGAAAACTTTATCTTGATACGCAAATAAACCAACATCTACAACAAATTACTTTCAGACATGCTTAACAACAAAGTAAGCCGCTTACATGAGTACGGTTTGCTTTATCGTTGACGCAACAGTGACAGGAGCCTTGCTACCGCGACACCTACGTTCCATCCGAGAGTCGGGCCTTGCAGAGCATGTGGTGCCAATTATTGTGACATGCAATCAGATAGATGAGCGGCTATCGCCCATTGAGCAGCGCTACCATGTGCACTGCTTAATCACGCCCTCGCAAACGCTAAGCGCACGGATCAACCGGGCAGCCTATGTGAGCCAAGCGGAATGGGTGATGATTGCGCTGGATAAACAGCCCCTGGCAGCACAGCTGTGGTACCTACTCTACCCACAGCTACACACCCTAGCGCTAGACGCGCTCTTGATTAGATTGGCCGAGTTCTGCCAACGCACACTACACTTAACGAGCCTTCTTATTTTTATTCACCCATAGTAAGGACGCTCACCATGCACAAGCACATTGAATGGGACGAGCCCGGCAGCGCCAGCGTAGCAGCCCTCTTCAAGGACGACCCCGAACACACGCCCCCCTACCCAGGTGCCGTGCTTTCCGCCCGTTACCAAGGCCGCATTGTGCGGGTCAAAGTAGAAGCCTACCGCGAAGAAGATGCCGTGAGCATTGGCAGCGTGGCCGCCATTCTCGACCAACGCGGCCACCGCTTTCAGTCACACCAAAATCTCAACGTGGGCGATATGGTGCGACTCCCCGACGACAAACGCGCCATCGAACGCTGGGAAGAGGAAGAGGATGAGGAGAAGGAATAGTTGCGGAATTTCTGATGCGCGGCCACAGAATCCGACTAACACACCCGCTTTGGCGAGTTCACGCATGGCGGCTTGGGTAATGGAGGTACCTGTCCCCAATAAAATCGAGGTGGTATTGGCAATGGGGATATTCCAGTAGCGGGATTTGCTGCCCTCATCGGTCACGTACTCCACTCGCCCTCCATTTACCAACACCCGGCAGTGCTGGAGGTAATAAAGGTTTGCACGCTTGGAATGCAGGATGGTGAAGGCGAAAAGTCATCCATGGCAGCTCTCCCTATATTTTTTACCTATCTAACCATCCTTCGCTTTATAACGCCATTAATCTTCGCCATTCTTAGCCCGTCTGATTCACCCCGGCCCTGCGCTATCGTCGTGCTACGCTTAATGCTAATTCACGGCTTTTAGGTGTTCTGTTATGCGCTTACGTCAACTTTCACGGGGTACCTTGGCGGCGGGGGCGGCGCTGCTGCTGTCGCTGCCTGCTCAGGCACAAACCAGTGCCGATTGGGCAGCTTACGATGAGGTGTTTGAAAGTGGGGCGCAGCACGCGCAGTGGTGGGATGCGGGTTGGACGGGCATCTATGCTGCAAGCCTTGCGTTTGATGCTTACCAAGCCAGCGAAGCCAACGACCCGGACGACCGTTTTGATGCCCGCGTAGGAGTCGTAAAATCCGCCTTAGCGCTGGGCGGTATGCTGACGGATCGCCAGCCGCATCAGGCGGCGCTGGTAGAGTACGAGCGCCTTAAAGCGCAGGGTGAGTTAAGCGGCGTGCAGGCGTTGGGGCTTTCGCTTGCCCAGGCGGAGCGTGAACGCCGTGGGTTTGAGGCGCGGGTTAGCTCGCTGGTGGTGAACACTGTGGCGGGGGCGGTAATTGCCGCTGACGGTCGCGAGCGGGATGGTGCCATCAACTTCGCTACAGGCATGCTGATTAATGAGCTGCACATTTGGACGCAGCCTAATCAGGCCTCCAGCGCGATTAACCGCTTTCAGCCTGCCCGCGTGTCTCTTGGCCCCATCACGTTAGAAGGTGAATACGCGCTGATGGTGTCGCCCCAGCAGATTGGCGCCACCTGGCGCTATTAGGTCGTTACCTCCTCTCTACACTATTTATCTATGTTTAGTGCCTACATTGCCATCGTCGCTTTGTTAGGCACTTTTGGAGTGGGCGGAAGATTAGCGCGCTTACCGTTGTCAGCGCGCCGTGAGCGCGTAAAATATCCGCCACTTTTTTGGTTTCACCAAATGTTATGTTATAACTTATTTATTCGATAGCGAGGACGCTCGATGAGTGAGCACATGCATCGCCATAACAAGGAAGGACCTTGTCATTTTTCGCTGATGTCGTTGTCTGCCACTAAGCGGTTGGGCTTTGTCGCGCTGCCGTTGCTGGCGCTTTGGGGGCTGGTGGTGTGGGCAGGCGGGTGGCCGTTATGAGTGAACGTTCCTCTTCGCGTTTGCAGCTGCACGACCTGCACTTGGCCCAGGGCCGTCGCACGGTGTTAGAACATGTGGATGGCGATATTAAGCCCGGCGCGATTACCGCGCTCATTGGTGCGAACGGTGCCGGTAAAAGCACGCTGATTCAGGCCATTATGGGTGAACTGCGGCCGATTAGCGGCAAGGTGGTATGCACGGTGGATAAAGCGCGCCGTGCCTGGCTGCCCCAGCAGCTGGCGTTAGACCTCACCTTCCCCATGAGCGTGGAAGAGCTGGTGATGACCGGCAGTTGGCCAAGCCATGGTGCCATGAAAGGTTACTGCGCGGCCCACTACCGCAAAGGCCGCGAGATTATGGCGCGCCTGGGTATTTCTCACTTGGCTCACCGCCCGCTGGGCGAGCTTTCCGGAGGCCAGCGCCAGCGAGCGCTGATTGGCCGCACGCTAATGCAGGAAGCGGAGCTGCTGCTGCTAGACGAGCCGTTTGCCAACGTAGATAGCGATACGGTCGATATTCTGATTCGCATCTTGCGCCAGATGGCCGATGAGGGTGTCACGATCATTATTGTGCTGCACGATATGGACCACCTGCGCCGCTTGGCGGATGAGGTGTTAATGCTGAATGGCGGCCATGGCCGCTGGGTCGCTCCCAGCGCGCTCAACCACCAGCATGCCCCGGCCCAAATGGTGCCGTTTACCTTAGGAGGCCGTCATGCTGGCACTGCTTGATGCATGGTTCATTGCACCGTTTGATTACGGCTTTATGCGCCGTGCCGTGGTCGGCGGGCTGGCACTTTCCTTGGCTGCGCCGCCGCTGGGTGTGTTTCTGGTGCTGCGCGGCATGAGCCTGATTGGCGATGCCATGGCCCATGCCATTTTGCCGGGGGTGGCGCTGGGCTTCTTGCTGGCGGGGTTTTCGCTGCCGGTGATGAGTGTGGGCGGCGTGCTGTTCGGGCTGATGGTGGCGCTACTGGCCGGGGCCGTTTCCAAAATGGGCGGCCAGCGGGAAGACGCAGCCATGGCGAGCTTTTTCATCATTTCGTTGGCGGCGGGCGTCATGTTGATTTCCATGGGCGGCAGCAGCGTGGATTTAACCCACGTGCTGTTCGGCTCTATTTTGGCGATTAACTCCACGGCGCTGCTGCTGATTGCCTCGATCAGCACGCTGATTGTGATCACTCTGGCGATTATCTTCCGCGCCCTGGTTGTGGAGTGTTTAGACCCGCTGTTTTTACGCGGCCAAAGTAGTCGTGGCGGTTGGGTACATAGCGTCTTTTTAGGGCTACTGGTACTGAACTTAACGGCGGGCTTCCAAACCCTGGGCACGCTGATGGCCGTTGGCTTAATGATGCTACCCGCTACGGCAGCACGGTTTTGGAGCAAGCGGTTAGAAGGCTTGATTGGGATTGCCGTGGTGTTGGCGATGCTGGCCAGCACCGGCGGGCTACTGCTGTCGTTCCATTTAGACACGCCCTCAGGCCCGAGCATTATTTTGCTGGCCGGGGTGGCGTATTTACTCTCGGCGCTGTTTGGCCGTTACCACAGTTTGGCCGCTAAGTTGCGGCGCAAAACCACGCCCTTGGCGCTGGAGCAGTCGCACTAGCGGGTTGATGTTCATACGGTTATTTCTTAAATCAGGAGCATGTTATGTCGCTTTTCTCTTCATCGCGTTGGCTAGTGGGCGTTTCGGCCATATTGGCACTGCCTGCCGCCATGGCGAACGAGCGGGTGCAGGTTGTCACCAGCTTTTCTATCTTGGCGGATATGGTGGAAAACGTCGGTGGAGAGCATGTGACGGTCAGCTCGTTGGTGGGCCCTGATGGCGATGCCCACGTTTTCTCCCCTAGCCCTGGCGATGCCCGTGCGCTAGCCGGGGCCGATTTAGTGGTCTTCAACGGCCTGCTGTTTGAGGGCTGGATGGAGCGCCTGATTGACTCCAGCGACTACAGCGGCCCAATGGTCACCGCCACCGACGGCATTGTTCCGCGGGCGTTTGCGGCCCATAGCCATGATGACCACGGGCACGAAGCGCATGAGCATCATGATCATGGCGATCACGACCATCACGGGCATGGCGAAGAAGAGCACGCCCATAATGACCATAGCGACCACGATCATGGCGATAACGACCCTCACGCTTGGCAGGACCTGCAGCAGGCCAAGGTCTACGTCACCAATATTCGTGATGGATTGATCGAGGCGGATAGCGCCAATGCGCAGAGCTACCAAGCCAACGCCGAGCGCTACTTGGCGGAGCTGGATAGCGTTGATGCCGAGATTCGTGAGCTGCTCAGCGAGATTCCTGCATCGGCCAGTGTGATCACCGGGCACGACTCGTTTGGCTACTTCTCTAGCGCCTATGGCGTTAATTTTCTCTCACCGGTCGGGCTCTCTACCGAAGCCGACCCCAGCGGCGCCAGCATGGCGGCTTTGGTGGATGTGATTGAGCAGGAGAACGTGCAAGCGCTGTTCCACGAGAACATGACCAACCAGTCCATTATCGTGCAACTGGCCGAAGAAACCGGCCTGCCCATCGCAGGCACGCTTTACGCGGATGCGCTGGCCAGTGAAGGCGATGCCAGTACGTACCTGGGCATGATGCGCCACAATGCGCAGGTGCTGCACGACGCTCTTGCAGAGCCGGGCCATGATGATCATGGTTATGACGACCACGACCACGACCACGACCACGACCACGACGATCATGGTCATAGCCACTGATTCATACCGTGAAGACAAAAATACCGCCAACCCGGCGGTATTTTTTTGCATTGCATTTTGCGCGGTGGATGGGGAGACTTGCATCACCGACTTTCGTTAACGCTGTTTAAACCGCTGCAAAGAGCCAATGCCATGCGCCTAAACGCCGATTTTAGCCACTTTGCCTGTGTCACGCCGGAGCAGTACCACTGGGTGGCCTCCCCCAGTGCGGGCGTAGAACGAATGATGCTGGATCGCATCGGCGATGAAGTGGCCCGAGCCACTAGCCTGGTACGCTATGCGCCTAATAGCCAGTTCAGCCACCACACCCACGACGGCGGCGAGGAAATTCTCGTGTTAGAGGGCGTGTTTGCGGATGAGCATGGCCGCTACTCCGCTGGCAGCTACCTGCGTAACCCGATTGGCACTGGCCATACGCCGCAGATTGGCGAAGAGGGCGCGCTGATACTGGTTAAGTTGCATCAGTTTGATGAGAACGACCTGCTCCAACTGGCGATTCCTGCCCACCGCTTGCCCTGGCAGCCTGACCGTCGGCCGGGCATTACCTACAAAATGCTGCACACCTTTGGCGATGAGCGGGTCAGCCTGGAGCGTTGGGAGAGCGATACCACCATCGACTACCCTGCCCTGCCCGGAGGCTTAGAGCTATTGGTGCTGGAAGGCTCGCTGTGCGACGCGGGCAGCGAGTACCCGAAAGGCAGTTGGTGCCGCTACCCACCGGGTGCGGCCCCGCAGCTTCGTGCAGGCCAACACGGTGTAATGATGTACGCTAAGCGCGGGCACCTATCTAACGCCCTTTCCCAGGCTAGCGCGCCAGGCCAATAAATGGCAGCAGAGTGAGCAGCGCAATCAGAACCACAGCCACCATTACCAGCGTTACCTGAAACGGGTGCTCCGCTAAGCGCCGCCAGAGTGTTGGCGCTTCATTGCGGGCCAGCGCCTCTTTATGGGCTTGGCGTGCGTTAGCTTGGCGTTCGGCCTGATACTCGGTCAATGCGGCCTCTGCGTCGTCACGCTGGGCAGGGTTGCGCAGCCAAATGGCATCGACCCCCAGGCGGAAAAAGCCCGCCTGGGTTTCGTACACATCAAAGCCATGCTCATCCAGCAGTTGGCGGACTTCCATGGCCTCTTCATCGGTTACATGGCGCAACCGAAACAGCAAATGGGCCACCTTAGTCGCCCATGGCTGCCATGCGGTCGGCTTGAATCACTTCAATCCAGTAGCCATCCGGATCTTTCACGAAGATAACGTCTTTCATCTTGCCCTGGTCGGCACGCTTCACGAAGGTGACATCGTGCTCATCAAACCACGCCTGGGCGGCTTCTAAATCCGGCACGTTGAAGCAGATATGGCCAAAGCCCTGGGGCTCAGCGTTGCCATCGTGGTAGGCAAAATCCTGCTGGGTTTCGGTGCCCCAGTTGTGGGTCAGTTCCAGCAGGCCCTTCTGGCTGAAAGTCCAGGCGGTGCGAGCGTTCTGGTCCTCCGGCACCTGGTCGTCGGCTTCCACGTTGGCCAGAAAATAGAGCGAGAACTGCATTTCTTCGAAATCCAGCCGCCGCAGCACCTGCATACCGAACACTTTGGAGTAGAACGCCAGGGCGCGTTCCGGGTCTTTTACCCGCAGCATGGTGTGGTTTAAGCGAAAACCCTGAGTTTGCGGGGCAACGGGGGCAACGCCTGGGTACTGTTCACCTTGAAACGACATATAACTCTCCTATTGCGGGTTGGGGCATTATGAAAAGTATGCTGATATAACGCAAATTCTTTGACGAACATATTACCTTGTACAAGGCTTAGGCTGCTAACAGCGTCAAGCTGTCTACCGCTATTTGCGTATTGATCATTTTGCTTACTTCCCCCTGTTATGAGGGCGCAGGTTGTATATTTCCAGCCCTCGCCCAAGGAGCCTTTATGTTCCGCGATCGAAACGTACTAGGTGAGCCGTTAACACCCTGCTGCCACTCTCCTAATCGTTGCTGAAAAGTAGCGGCTGCACTGGGGCTTTACAGCCTCGCCCAAGGCTAGGATAGTACCCACCAACGACAGGGGCGCCGCCCAGCGGCTGAGAAGCACCCTTCGAACCTGAACCGGATAACGCCGGCGTAGGGAGTCGTGGTGCTCACCACCACCTCCTTCGCCGGGAGGAAACCATGACCTACCCCCCACTTGGCGACATGCTCGCCGCTCTACGCGAGTCTACGCCGCTCGTGCACTGCATGACTAACTATGTTGCGATGAACAGCACGGCTAACCTGCTGCTGGCTACGGGCACCTCGCCTGCCATGCTGCATGCCCCTGAAGAGGTGGCTGAATTCACCGCAATAGCGGGCGCACTCTCCATTAACATTGGCACGCTCTCTACCCCTTGGGCAGAGTCGATGCAGCTTGCCGCTCGCACGGCTAAAGAAACAGGCACCCCATGGGTGTTAGACCCCGTAGCGGTCGGGGCCACCGCCTTTCGTCAGCAGGTCTGCACCGCGCTGCTTGCCCATCGGCCTAACGTCATTCGCGCCAACGCATCGGAAGTCATGGCGCTCACTGGCTTAGCCAGCCAAGGTCGCGGCGTCGATGCCACCACCACAACGGAGGATGCCGCCCAAGCGGCGATCAAGCTGGCACAGCAGCAGTGCTGCATTGTTGCCATGACCGGCGAAACCGATTTTATTACCAATGGCACCCACCACTACCGTTTAACGGGCGGCCACACGCTAATGCCGCGCGTAACCACCCTGGGCTGCGGGTTAAGCGCTTTGGTAGCGGGTTTTTTGGCCGCCAACCAGGCCCATCCACTTTCGGCAACGCTGGCTGCGCTGGCGTGCTTCAGCATTGCCGGAAGCCGTGCGGGGCAGCAGGCCAGTGGGCCGGGCAGTTTTCAGGTCGCGCTACTGGATGCGCTGTATGCCCTTACCCCTGACGATCTCTCTTCTCTTAGCCAGCTGGAGACGCTCCATGCCGTTTGATCTTTCGCTCTATTTAGTCACCGATGCTGCGTTATGCGCCGAAACGGGGCTTGAAGCGACCATGGAAGCCGCCGTGAAGGGGGGCGTGACCATGGTGCAGCTGCGCGATAAGCATGCCAGCGATGAGTCCATGATTGCCCAGGCAACACGGCTGAAAGCACTGCTGGAAGGTAGCGGTGTGCCCTTGATTATTAATGACCGGCTAAGTGTGGCCGTCGCCAGCGGCGCCGACGGCCTGCATGTAGGCCAGAGCGATACCGCGGTTCAAGAGGCGCGGGAGGCGCTGGGGCCGCAGGCCATTCTAGGACTGTCGATCAACACCCTCACGCAGCTTCGTGACGCGCCCATCGCGCTGTTGGACTACGTCGGGTTAGGCCCCATTTTCGCCACTGCCAGCAAGCAAGATCATGCTCGGCCCATCGGCTTCGAGGGCTTGGCCGAGCTGGTGCGCGCCTGCCCGTTGCCCAGCGTGGCGATTGGCGGCTTAAAGGCGCAGCACGCCGCCCAAGTGAGTGCCGCCGGTGCCCAAGGGATGGCGGTGATTTCTGCGATCTGCGGCCAGCCCGACCCTTACCGGGCGGCGCTGGCGTTTCGCGCCTCATGAGTCGGCTCGACCAACTGACCGCCTTCGTCAAAGTGGCGGAGCTTGGCAGCTATACCCGCGCTGCCGAGGCACTGGATCTTTCACGTACGCGGGTGTCGCGGCAGGTCATGGCGCTAGAGGAGACGCTGGGCGCTCGCTTGATTCAGCGCACGACGCGGCGGCTGCATCTTACCGATGCGGGAGAGCGCTATTTAACCCATGCCCAGGCTATTTTGCTGGCGTTGGAGGAGGCCGCTGCCGATGTCGGCAGTGGCACTCACACTGTGAGTGGGCGGCTGCGCATCAATGGTCCCATGAGTTTCGGCACGCGCTATCTCGCGCCTCAGGTAGCGCAGTTCATGCAGGCACACCCCGCACTCGACGTACGCCTCGATCTCAACGACCGCCGCGTAGACTTGTTGGAGGAGGGCTATGATGTCGCCATCCGCATCGGTAGCCTGCCCGACTCCAGCCTGATCGCCAGACGGCTAGCCCGCTGCCAGCTCGTGCTGTGCGCGTCACCCGGCTATTTAGCGCAGCACGGCACGCCTTTGCGCATCGAAGACCTTACCCAGCACCACTGCCTACGCTATCGCAGCGGGCAGAACAGCGGCGACTGGCGCTTCGGCCAGCAGTACGTTAGCGTCACGGGGCCGCTGGAGAGCAATAATGGGGATATGTTGACCCATGCCGCAGAAGCGGGATTAGGCATCGCCCAACAACCCAGCTTTCTGATTCATGAGAGCATCCAGCGGGGGCACTTGGTGCCGCTTCTATTAGACCTACCGCCGACCTACCTAGACATACACGCCCTCTACCCCGCACGGCGTTTTCTACCCGCCAAGGTAGCGCACTTCATCGACCAATTGGCCGATGCCTGGGGCGACCCACCCATATGGGAACAGGGGCTTGGATTATCGCGTATATCGCAACAGTAAAGTGCTCATCGGTTAGATTATCTTCTCCACTCGCTGGCCTACAGTAGCATCATCGCATCCATGGTGATGCTCAAAACGCGAGAGAGTGCTATGACGACGTTAACTACCCCGACGACAATCCTTCATGCGACCGCCCTACTGCGCGTTAGCCTAGGTGTGATGGCCCTGGCTCACGGCCTGATGAAAGTGTTCGTGTTTACGCTTCCTGGCACGGTGGGCTACTTCGAATCGCTTGGCCTGCCCGGTTTCATGGCTTACTTGACCATTGCCGCCGAAGTCGGCGGAGGCTTGGCCCTGGTGCTGGGCCTATACACCCGCTGGGTGAGTCTGGCGCTAGTACCGGTGCTGCTCGGCGCAGCCTGGGTACACCTCGGTAACGGCTGGGTCTTCTCCAATCCCGGCGGCGGCTGGGAGTTCCCAGTGTTCTGGGCCGTGGCCCTCCTGGTGCAAGCCGGCCTGGGCAGCGGTAGCTTCGTCATCAGCCGCCGACTGGCATAATCCAATGGCCTGCCGAGAATCACACGTTGGCAGGCCCACTGACTGGAGTGTATCCTATGTTACCGAGTCTCTTCATTTCCCATGGCTCTCCCATGCTGGCGCTCACCCCCACCCCCGCCCATCACTTTTTACGGGAGTTGGGCCAAACCCTACGCCCCAAGGCCGTGGTGGTCGTTTCCGCGCACTGGGAAACCCCACACTTGCAGGTCAGCAGCAGCGTAAAGCCTGTCACCATCCACGATTTTGGCGGCTTTCCTGATGCGCTATTTGCGGTTCAGTACCCTGCCCCTGGTAACCCTGAGCTGGCCCAACGGCTGGCCAAGCAGCTCGGCGCCACGCCCGTGGAGCGCGGGCTGGACCACGGTGCCTGGGTGCCACTCTCACTGATGTACCCTGACGCTGACGTGCCGGTAGTGTCGCTTTCGCTTCCCAGCCGTTGGAGTAATACCGAGTTGATAGCCCTGGGCGAGCAGCTGGCAATGCTGCGCCAGGAGGATATTTTAGTGGTTGGCTCGGGGAGCTTGACCCATAACCTCTATGAGCTTCAGCCACAGGGTAGCCAGATACCGGCCTGGGTAGGCAGCTTTGCCGAGTGGGTTAATGCACGGCTGCGCGAGGGCGATCGTGACGCGCTGGCCAACTGGCAAACCGCCCCAGACGCCAAGCGCAATCATCCCACGCCAGAGCACTTCCAGCCGCTGCTGGTGGCTATGGGAGCAGGCGGCAGCGCCGCCACCCAGCTACACCACAGTGTTGAGCACGGCGTGCTGGCAATGGATGTCTATCAGTTTGCCTAGCGCTTACGCTGTGGGGCGACGTTTCAGGGTGGTGCGACGATCGTGATAGGCAATGGCCAGACCGCTGCACATGATCAGCGCGCTGCCTACCCAGACCCAGACGTCCGGCAGTTCTCCCCAGAACCACCACCCCAGCAGCACGGCCCACAGCATGGCGGTGTAATCGAAGGGCGCCGCAATGGCGGCGGGCGCATGGCGAAAGGCCAGGGTGATGAACGCCGTGGCCCCCACCCCCAGCACCCCGGAGGCGGCAAAGCCCAGCCAGTGCCAGGGATGGGGCGTTTGCCATACCCAGGGCAGGCTGAGGCCCGTCAGTACCAGCGGCACGGCCGTCATGTAGAACACCATGGCCCACAGGTGCTCGTTGGCGCCATAGCGCCGCGCCGTGACCATCATCAGGGCATAAAATACCGCTGCGGCCAGCATAATCATGGCGCCTAGTTGAAACGCATCTCCGCCCGGGCGAACTACAATCAGCACACCCACAAAGCCTACCAGTGATGCTACAAGCACTGGCGGATCAATACGCTCACCTAAAAGCGGCACGGATAGCAGCGTGACAAATAGCGGTGCGACAAACGCAATGGCGGTGGCTTCTGCCAGCGGCAACAGGGTTAGCCCCCACACAAAGCACACCATGGTGGCGGTGTAGATCAACCCACGCAGCAGGTGAACGCCTGGCCGCTTGGTGCGCAGCTTACGTAGCCCGCCGCCAAAATAAGCCAACAGAGCAATGAGCGGTAACGATACCAGCGTGCGGAAAAAAATAATTTGTATCGGGGAGTGCACCGCCCCTAACCACTTTGATACTGCGTCCCCTAGTGCTAAAAACAGCACGCCTAAGCACATGCAAAGTATGCCTTTTAAGGATGGCGTCATAAACATGCTCCTTGTGTTGCTATTGTTATGGTCCTACTCGGATATCATCGACATACAATAAAAAGCCCCGCCAACGTACATTAGCGGGGCGGTGAACCACTGCGGTGGTTAAAGGCTTGCGTTGACCACCATACAATCCATGCCCTGCGCCTGAAGCGTTTGGCAAGCTTGCCGCGCCTGGGATTCGTTCAGCGAGACGACACGGGCGCGAAATACTGTCGTGGGCCCCTGAAGCGGATCGATGGCAACGCGGCCTCCCACGCTCGTTGGCAGCTGCTGCGCGGCTTGGCGAGCCAATTGTTCAGCTTGGGCCGCCTGGCTAAAGGCACCTACTTGAATGCCCCAGCCAGCAGAGGCCATTTGCGCAGTGGGAGGTGCCGTCGCCAGCACGCGCTCCCGCTCAATAAAGGCTTGCAGTGGATCTTGCGAGGCAGCTTCTGGTGCCTCCTCACGTGCGGCCTCCGCTTGGAGAAGCTGGGCCTCAACGGTTTGTGCCGGCGTACTGTTAGACATGGGCCGTGTGGGTGATAGCGACGTGGCGGAGATATTAGCCATCATCGGTTGTGAGCGAGGCTGAGTAAGCGGTTGGGCTGGTCCTGCAAACCCCATAAACTCACTTGAGAAACTGGTATCAGCAAGCCATGAGCGTTGATCTCTTAGCGACGCACGCATAAAGCTGCGGTCTAGCAGATCTGCCATATGGGTATCACGGGAAGAGGAACTGAATCCACCCATCACTACGGCTACCATACGGCGGCCATCATGGACAGCAGTGGTGGCCACGTTAAAGCCTGAGGCGCGAATGAAACCAGTTTTTAAGCCATCGGCCCCTGGGTAGTCACGCACCAATCGGTTGTGGCTGGTATGGCGAGTACCGCGGTAGGTGAACTCCTGCAAACCGAAATAGTGGTAATACTGGGGAAAGTCCTGCATCACCCGCACCGAGAGCGTCAACATATCTCGCGCGGTGGTGATTTGCAGATCATCCGGTAAGCCCGAAGCGTTGCGGAAGGTAGTGGCATTCATGCCCAACTCACGCGCCTTCGCCGTCATCAGGTTCGCAAAGCGTTGCTCGCTGCCTCCTAGTGCCTCTGCCACCACGACCGCCACATCGTTGGCAGAACGCACGGCTAGCGCACGAATCGCCGTATCCACAGGAATGGAGCTACCGGCCGACAGCCATAGTTTGGTCGCCGGCATGGCAGCCGCCTGAGCAGAAACGGGCAACGGCTGATCGAGGCTTAGCCTTCCCTCCTCCAGCGCTTCGAATGTTAGGTAGAGCGTCATCATTTTCGTGAGCGACGCAGGATAGCGTGGCTCGTCAGCATTTTCAGCGTATAGCACTTCGCCGTTTTCGAGATCCACAACGATGCCTGCATAACGAGGATTCGCCTGGGCGTTGGCGCTACCCATCAGCGTCATCATCAGCATGACCAGTAGCCAGTGCGCCGCCCAAACCGCTGTGCTCACTCCCCGTGTTGTTGCCATACCGACCTCTTACTGATTGATCACACTGCCCGACACTTGGCCATTCATACGGCTGCTGCATTAGCCTAGCATGCCTTATCGTTAAATTGATCTTCCCATAGAGCATTCATCTCGATAAAGCAGCGGAAAAAGCGCAGATATAAAAAAACCGACCCCAAAGGGTCGGTTTTCATTGTGCCTACCAGAAGGAGCAGCGCTTATTCAGCGACGGCTTCTTCTTCAGCCACCGGGCGGTCTACGAGCTCAACGTACGCCATGGGCGCGTTGTCGCCGGTGCGGTAACCGCACTTGAGAATACGGATGTAACCACCCGGACGCTCGGCGTAGCGCGGACCCAGCTCGTTGAACAGTTTGCCGACGGCTTCTTTGGAGCGCGTACGAGCAAAGGCCAAACGGCGGTTTGCAACGCTATCCTGCTTTGCCAGGGTGATCAGCGGCTCGATAACGCGACGCAGTTCCTTGGCCTTGGGCAGGGTTGTCTTGATGACTTCATGTTCGACCAGCGAGACAGACATGTTCTTGAACATGGCCTGACGGTGCGAGCTGGTACGATTCAGATGACGACCACTCTTACGATGACGCATGGTTGTGATTCCTTACCAAACTGGGACTCAAGTCGACGCTTACGCGGAGGCCTTGTCGTCCTTCAGGCTAGCGGGTGGCCAATTTTCCAGCCGCATGCCGAGGGACAAGCCGCGCGCTGCCAATACATCCTTGATTTCATTCAAGGACTTCTTACCGAGGTTCGGGGTCTTCAGCAGCTCCACTTCCGTGCGCTGAATCAGATCACCGATGTAGTAGATATTCTCGGCTTTGAGGCAGTTAGCGCTGCGTACGGTCAACTCGAGATCGTCTACGGGGCGCAATAGGATCGGATCGACGTGATCCTCTTCCTCTTCGACTTCCTGCTCTTTATCAGCTTCCAGGTCGACGAAGGCGGCCAGCTGCTCTTGCAGAATGGTCGCACTGCGACGGATAGCCTCTTCCGGATCCAGGGTGCCGTCGGTTTCCAGGTCGATAATCAGCTTATCGAGGTCGGTACGCTGCTCGACACGAGCGGCTTCGACCGAGTAGGAAACACGGCGAACAGGGCTGAAGGTGGCATCCAGCTGCAGGCGTCCAATCGCACGGGTCTCTTCATCAGAGCCACGAGCGTCAGCCGGTTCGTAACCACGACCCAGCGCGACCTTAAGCTGAATTTTCAGCTCGGCACCTTCATTGACGTGTGCAATGACATGGTCCGGGTTGACGATTTCGACGCTATGATCAAGCGCAATGTCGCCAGCGGTGACGACGGCTGGGCCCTGCTTGTTCAGCGAGAGCACCGCCTCATCGCGGCTGTGCATCTTGATCGCAACATCTTTCAAGTTCAGGAGGATTTCGATGACATCTTCCTGCACCCCTTCGAGCGCACTGTATTCGTGCTCTACACCGGCAATTTCAGCCTCTACCACAGCGGCGCCGGGCATGGATGAAAGCAGAATGCGACGAAGTGCATTCCCCAGGGTGTGACCAAAGCCGCGCTCGAATGGTTCGAGGACGATTTTGGCATGATGTGCGCTGATTTCTTCGACCTTGATGTCGCGAGGACGAAGAAACTCTGTCACTGAACGCTGCATATGAACACCTTTCAGGCTGCCAAACGGATACTGAGTACTCTAAAGCACAATACTCAAGAGCATCTGGGCGGTTAGCTTTGCTATCCCGCCCAGGCCTCAAGAAGCAGAAACGTACATCAAACTGCTTACTTGGAGTACAGCTCGACGATCAGGTTTTCGTTGATGTCGGCAGTCAGGTCACCGCGTTCAGGCAGAGCCTTGAAAGTGCCTTCCATCTTCTTGGCGTCGATGTCGATCCAAGCGATGTCGCCACGGTTGGCCGCAATGGTCAACGCGTTTTGAATACGGGCTTGGTTCTTCGCCTTTTCACGGATAGCGACCACGTCACCGGGCTTCACTTGGTAGGAAGCAACGTTAACGGTGCGGCCATTCACGGAAATCGCCTTGTGGCTGACCAGCTGACGCGCTTCAGAGCGAGTCGAGCCGAAGCCCATGCGGTAGACGACGTTGTCCAGTCGGGATTCGAGCAGCTGCAACAATACTTCACCGGTCGCACCTTTCAGGCGAGCGGCTTCTTTGTAGTAGTTGCGGAACTGCTTTTCGAGTACGCCATACATACGGCGTACTTTCTGCTTCTCACGAAGCTGCAAGCCGTAGTCGGAAAGACGCTGACGACGCTGGCCGTGTACACCCGGGATCTGCTCGGATTTACACTTCTTCTCGAAGGGAGTCACGCCACTCTTCAGGAAGAGATCGGTGCCTTCACGGCGAGACAATTTGCACTTAGGTCCAATATAACGAGCCATGAATCTGTCTCCTTAAACGCGGCGTTTCTTAGGCGGACGGCAGCCATTGTGGGGAATGGGCGTCGCGTCTACGATGCTTTGCACGCGGAAGCCGGCGGCATTCAGTGCGCGCACGGCGGATTCACGGCCGGGACCGGGGCCTTTGACCAGCACGTCTACGTTTTTCACACCATACTCGGCTGCAGCAGTCGCTGCACGTTCGCTTGCTACTTGCGCAGCGAACGGGGTGCTCTTACGAGAACCACGAAAACCCGAACCACCGGCAGTTGCCCAAGAGAGAGCATTGCCCTGGCGGTCTGTGATCGTCACGATCGTGTTGTTAAAAGAGGCATGGATATGCGCAACGGCATCCACTACCTGCTTTTTAACCTTTTTACGGTTACTACGCGGGTTAGCCATGTTGATGTCTATTCCTGTCTATACGCTGGCTCTCTATGAAAGAGCCTGCGTGTTATTTGCGGATCGGCTTACGCGGGCCCTTACGGGTACGCGCGTTAGTCTTGGTCCGCTGACCACGCAGCGGAAGACTACGACGATGACGCAGACCACGGTAGCAGCCTAAGTCCATGAGACGCTTGATGTTAAGCGTGACATCACGACGAAGGTCGCCTTCTACGGTGAACTTACCAACTTCAGAACGCAGGGTATCCAGCTCATCGCTGGACAGGTCTACGATCTTGGTAGTCGGCGCGATACCGGCAGCAGCACAAATGTGCTTAGCACGAGTACGGCCAATCCCGAAGATATAGGTCAGCGAGATCGCCGCATGCTTGTTGTCCGGGATATTGACGCCTGCAATACGGGCCATCAGCTTACTCCGAAATTTGAGCGGCTTGCTCGTTTAATCATCTACAAAAGGCGCAACAGCATACCCCTTTATAAGCCCTAAGGCAAGGGGTATGCCGGCACCCGCTTAATACAGCCCAGGTTTAGCCCTGACGCTGTTTGTGCCGCGGCTCGATGCAAATGACGCGAACAGCGCCATTGCGACGAATAATCTTGCAGTTACGGCACATCTTCTTTACGGAAGCTCGAACTTTCATCGTTCTCTCCAATTCGCAACGGCGCGCCTCAGCGCATGATGCCGCCGCTACCGTAGCCTTTCAGGTTGGACTTCTTCATCACTGAGTCATATTGATGCGACATGAGATGCGACTGCACCTGGGCCATGAAGTCCATGATGACCACTACCACGATCAGAAGCGACGTACCGCCAAAGAAGAACGGGACGTTCCACGCTACGATCAGGAACTGGGGCATCAAGGAAACCGCAGTGATATACAAGGCACCGAACAGAGTGAGACGCGTCATCACTTTGTCGATATAGCGAGCGGTCTGCTCGCCGGGGCGAATGCCCGGCAGGAAGGCGCCTGACTTTTTCAAATTGTCAGCCACATCCTTGGGGTTGAAGACCAGCGCTGTGTAAAAGAAGCAGAAGAATACCACTGCCGCCGCGAAAAGCAAGATGTAAAGCGGTTGGCCAGGGCCTAACGCTTGTGATGCACGCTGCAACCACTCCATCCCTTCGCCAGCCCCTACCCACTGACCGATCGAAGCCGGAAAGAGGAGGATGCTAGAAGCAAAGATGGCTGGAATAACACCCGCCATGTTCACCTTCAAAGGCAAGTAGCTGCTTTGGCCTGCATACATCTTATTGCCGACTTGACGTCGCGGATAGTTCACTTTGAGGCGGCGTTGACCGCGCTCGATGAACACCACGAACGCAACGGTGGCAATACCTAGCACTGACAGCGCTAACAGCGGAAGAACATTCCAGGCCCCTTCATTGCGAGCAAGCTCGAACGCTTGCCCCACGGCACTGGGCAGCCCAGCGACGATCCCCGCGAAGATCAGCAGCGAAATACCGTTGCCAATGCCCTTCTCGGTGATCTGCTCACCTAGCCACATCATAAACACCGCACCCGACACAAACGTGATGATCGCAGTGAAATAGAAGCTGAAGTCAGCGCTGTAAGCGATGCCTTGGCTAGCCAGACCCACGGACATGCCGGTAGCCTGGACAAGTGCCAGTATCACCGTGCCGTAGCGGGTGTACTGGCTGATCTTGCGGCGGCCAGCCTCGCCCTCTTTCTTGAGCTGCTCAAGATGAGGGGAGACCGCAGTCATAAGCTGCATGATAATCGACGCCGATATATAAGGCATAATGCCCAAGGCGAGGACGCTCATGCGCTCCAGGGCGCCACCCGAGAACATGTTGAACATGCCTAGGATGGTGCCCTGTTGCTCCCTAAACAAGGCAGCAAGCTGGTCAGGATTGATACCGGGAACGGGAATGTGGGCACCAATACGGTACACCACGATGGCGAGGAGCACGAAGCGCAAACGCGCCCACAGTTCACCCAGACCGCTGCCCATCGCCGGCATATTTCCTGACTTGGCCATTTAGTCCTCTACCTTGCCGCCAGCGGCTACGATCGCTTCACGGGCACCTTTGGTGACCTTGATACCACGAACGGTAACCGCCTTATTCAGTTCGCCAGAAAGGATGATCTTCGCGTGTTGCGTAGCATCCTTCAGCACGTTGGCTTGCTTCAGGGTTTCCATGGTGACTTCGTCACCTGCAACCTTGGCAAGCTCGGCCAGGCGTACTTCTTCAGATACCAGCGACTTAGCAGACGTGAAGCCGAATTTCGGCAGACGACGCTGCAGCGGCATCTGACCGCCTTCGAAACCAGGCTTGACGCTGCCGCCACTGCGTGATTTCTGACCTTTGTGGCCACGGCCACCGGTCTTACCAAGACCGGAACCGATACCACGACCAACGCGCTTTTCAGCGTGTTTGGAGCCCGGTGCCGGGCTCAGGGTATTGAGTTTCATGGATTACTCTCCCTCAACGCGCACAAGGTAGTTAACCTTGTGGATCATGCCGCGTACGGCAGGGGTGTCTTCCAGCTCAACCGTATGACCGATGCGACGCAGACCCAGGCCTTTCATAGTAGCCTTGTGCTTGGGCAAAACGCCGATGGTGCTGCGGATCTGGGTAACCTTGATCGTTGCTGCCATGGTGCCTTACCCCGTGATCGCTTCGACAGACAGACCGCGCTTAGCGGCCACGTCTTCCGGTGCTTGCATGGAGGAGAGACCTTTGACAGTCGCTCGTACCACGTTAACCGGGTTGGTGGAACCGTAGCACTTGGCCAGTACATCGTGGACACCGGCTAGCTCTAGTACAGAGCGCATGGCGCCACCGGCGATGATACCGGTACCTTCGGAGGCTGGCTGCATGTACACCTTGGAAGCGCCGTGACGGGCTTTGACCGGGTACTGCAGTGTGTTGCCTGCAAGGTTGACCTTGACCATGTTGCGACGAGCCTGGTCCATCGCTTTCTGGATTGCGACCGGCACTTCACGCGCCTTGCCACGACCGAAACCGACACGACCTTTACCATCACCAACGACGGTCAGTGCGGTGAAGCCGAAAATACGACCACCCTTGACCACCTTGGCGACGCGGTTGACCTGCACTAACTTCTCTTGCAGATCGCCGCTTTGCTGTTCGTTCTTCGCCATCGTAAAACCCTTTAGAATTCCAGGCCGCCTTCACGAGCGGCGTCGGCCAGAGCCTTGACGCGACCGTGATACTTAAAGCCAGCACGGTCGAAGGCCACCTGGGTGATGCCTGCTTCTTTAGCGCGCTCAGCAATCAGAGCACCGACCTTAGAGGCCGCGTCTGTGTTGCCAGTCGCACCCTCGCGCAGTGCTTTGTCCAGCGTAGAAGCACTGGCTAGCACTTTGCCACCATCCGGCGAGATAATCTGCGCGTAGATGTGACGCGGGGTACGGTTGACGCACAGGCGATACACGCCCAGCTCGCGGATCTTGGCGCGAGCGCGGCGGGCACGACGGAGACGAGATTCTTTCTTCGCGTTCATAACCCTGCCTTACTTCTTCTTGGCTTCTTTGCGACGCACCTGCTCGTCGGCGTACCGAACACCCTTGCCTTTATACGGCTCAGGCGGACGGAAGGCGCGGATTTCCGCGGCGCACTGACCGAGCACCTGCTTGTCCGCGCTTTTCAGCACGATCACGGTGTTTTTCGGCGTTTCCGCTGTAACACCCTTAGGCAGTTCGTAGTCGACCGGGTGCGAGAAGCCCAGTGAAAGATTGAGCGTCTGGCCCTTAGCTTGGGCACGATAACCGACGCCAACAATTTCGAGAGTTTTTGTGAAACCCTCAGATACGCCCGTGACCAGGTTCTGAACCAAGGCGCGGGTAGTACCGGCCATTGCCCAGCTCTTGGCAGACTCACTCGGGGCGAAGGTCAGCTGGCCGTCTTCTTGAGCGATCACCACGTCTTGGTGAATGGTCATAGACAGCGTGCCCTGGCCGCCTTTGGCGGTCAGCTGGCCAGCGTCGATTTTGATGTCGACACCAGCAGGCACTTTAACCGGATATTTCGCTATGCGGGACATTCCAGCCTCCTAGAATACGGTGCAGATGACTTCGCCACCGACGCCTGCTTGGCGCGCGGCACGATCGGTCATGACACCATTAGAGGTGGTGACAATCGCGATACCCAGACCATCGGCGACCTTAGGCAGGTTGTCTTTGCCTTTGTACTGGCGCAGAGACGGCTTGGAAACCCGCTGAATGTGCTCGATAACCGGCTTACCCTCAAAGTACTTGAGAGTAACGGTCAGCTCGGGTTTAACGCCTTCAGCCACCGTAAAGTCGGTAATGTAGCCTTCTTCCTTTAGCACGCGGGCCACTTCGACTTTCAGCTTGGAGGACGGCATGGTAGCCGTCTCCTTGGTGGCCATCTGCGCATTGCGGATACGGGTAAACATATCCGCCAGAGTGTCTTGCATGCTCATTTAATGTGCGCTCCTGATGATTCTACGTAGCGTTACCAGCTGGACTTCTTCAGACCAGGGACGTCGCCACGCATGGCGGCTTCACGCAGCTTGTTACGGCCGAGACCGAACTTGTTGTAAAAACCGTGCGGACGGCCAGTCACGCGGCAGCGGTTACGCTGACGCACCGGGCTTGAGTCGCGCGGCAGTTGCTGCAGCTTCAGCGTCGCCTCGAAACGATCTTCTTCAGAAGCGTTCACGTCCGAGATGATTTTCTTGAGCTCTGCGCGCTTAGCCGCATACTTCTCGACAAGCTGAGTACGCTTGAGCTCACGCTCTACCATACTTTTCTTAGCCATGATCCAACCCTTATTTCTTGAACGGGAAGTTCAGTGCAGCTAGCAGCGCACGGCCTTCCTCGTCGGTGTTGGCGGTAGTAGTGATAGTGACGTCCAGCCCCCGAACGCGATCGATCTTATCATACTCGATCTCCGGGAAGATGATCTGCTCACGCACACCCATAGAGTAATTGCCGCGACCGTCAAAAGACTTCGGGTTAAGACCACGGAAGTCACGCACGCGGGGAATCGCAATGTTTACCAGGCGGTCCAGGAAGTCCCACATACGCTCAGAGCGCAGTGTCACTTTGATACCGATCGGCCAACCTTCGCGCACCTTGAAGCCCGCGATAGACTTGCGTGCCTTAGTCACCAGCGGCTTCTGACCAGAGAGCTTCTCCAGGTCGCCGATGGCGTTGTCGATCAGTTTTTTATCACTGACCGCTTCGCCGATACCCATGTTCAGAGTCACTTTCGTGATCCGGGGTACCTGCATTACGTTGGCGTAGCTGAACTGCTCTTTGAGTTGAGCCACCACCTCGTTTTGATAACGTTCTTTCAAGTTCGCCATTTTGCTACCCGACTCGCGTTAGGCGTCGATCTGCGTCTGCGTCGACTTGTAGATACGTACCTTGGTACCGTCTTCCTTAACTTGGAAGCCGACGCGATCCGCCTTACCGGTCTCCGAATTGAAGATGGCTACGTTGGACGCGTGAATCGGAGCCTCACGCTCGACGATACCGCCCTGATTACCCGCCATGGGATTGGGCTTGGTGTGACGTTTGATCATGTTCACACCAGACACCACGAAGCGGTTTTCTAGTACCCGCTTAACGGTGCCGCGCTTGCCCTTATCCTTCCCGGCGATGACGATGACTTCATCGTCACGTTTGATCTTTTGCATATCCGCCTCGCTCCTTACAGCACTTCAGGCGCTAGGGAAATGATCTTCATGAACTTCTCGTTACGAAGTTCACGAGTTACCGGCCCGAAGATACGCGTGCCGATCGGCTGTTCGTTGGTGTTGTTCAACAAAACTGCCGCATTTCCATCGAAACGGATCAGCGAACCGTCACTACGACGGACGCCACTACGGGTGCGAACGACTACCGCTTTCAGCACTTGGCCTTTTTTGACCTTACCGCGCGGAATAGCTTCTTTCACCGTTACTTTAATGACGTCACCAACGCGGGCGTAGCGACGGTGTGAACCGCCTAGCACCTTGATGCATTGCACCCGGCGCGCTCCGCTGTTGTCGGCGACATCCAGCATTGTCTGAGTCTGAATCATCGGTTTTCTCCAAACCTAATCTGACTGCACTGGTTGGGCAGACCTAGGAATTAACCTTTGGCCTGCTCGACCACCTCGACCAGCGTCCAGGCTTTCTTCTTGGAAAGCGGACGGCACTCCTGAATGGAAACCGTATCGCCTGCCTTTGCCTGGTTCGCCTCATCATGGGCGTGCAGCTTGGTGGAGCGCTTAACGTATTTTCCGTAGATCGGGTGACGCTCACGACGCTCGATCATAACGACGATGGACTTATCCATCTTGTCGCTGACCACCTTGCCGGTCAGCGTACGTGTTTTTTTCTCTTCGGCCATCTCAATCACCTGCCTTCTCGTTGAGCACAGTCTTAACGCGGGCGATATCCCGACGGACCTGCTTGAGCAGATGAGTCTGGCTCAGTTGGCCTGTGGCCTTCTGCATGCGCAGGTTAAACTGCTCGCGGAGGAGCTCGAGGAGCTGCTCTTTGAGCTCTCCTACGGACTTTTCACGAATTTCCTGGGCTTTCATCACATCACCGTCCGTTTCGCAAAGGTGGTGGACAGGGGCATCTTCTGGGCGGCCAGTTCAAATGCTTCACGGGCCAGCTCTTCGGATACACCTTCAATTTCATAAAGGACCCGACCCGGCTGGATCTGGGCTACCCAGTACTCAACTGAACCTTTACCCTTACCCATACGAACTTCGAGCGGCTTCTTGGAGATCGGCTTGTCAGGGAAAACGCGGATCCAGATCTTACCGCCACGTTTAACGTGACGTGTGATCGCACGACGGCCTGCTTCGATCTGGCGCGCAGTGATGCGGCCACGACCGGTTGCTTTGAGACCGTATTCCCCGAAGCTGATCTTGCTTCCGCGATGCGCCAGGCCACGGTTGCGGCCTTTCATCATCTTGCGGAATTTCATACGCTTGGGCTGTAACATCGACTCGCTCTCCCCTTACCTGGAACCTTTCTTCTTGGGCGCGTTGCCGGCAGGCTGCTGTTGCTTAGCCTTGGCACGTACTTCCTCGATACCGCCGAGGATTTCACCCTTGAAGATCCACACTTTGACGCCGATAACGCCATAGGTGGTGTGAGCCTCAAAGGTGGCGTAGTCGATATCAGCACGCAGGGTATGCAGCGGAACGCGACCTTCGCGGTACCATTCGGTACGTGCGATTTCGGCACCACCCAGACGACCTGACAGCTGAATCTTGATGCCGCCAGCGCCAAGACGCATTGCGTTTTGTACCGCGCGCTTCATCGCACGACGGAACATAACGCGACGCTCAAGCTGACCCGCTACGTTAGCAGCAACCAGCTTGGCATCCAGCTCCGGCTTGCGAACTTCTTCGATGTTCACATGAACCGGAACACCCATCATCTCGGTGAGATCGCGACGCAAACGGTCGACATCTTCACCTTTCTTACCAATCACGATACCCGGACGGGCAGTGTGAATGGTGATGCGGGCATTGTTAGCCGGACGCTCGATGTGAATGCGGCTAACGGAGGCGTTTTTCAGACGCTCTTCCAGGAAGCTGCGCACTTCGAGATCGTTGTTGAGCTTATCGGCATAGGCGCCGCGCTCGGCATACCAGACAGAAGCATGGTCTTTGACGATGCCCAGTCGAATGCCTGTTGGATTGACTTTCTGACCCATCTGGTCGACTCCTACTTCTCGGCTACCTTGACGGTGATGTGGCAGGTGCGCTTCAAGATACGATCCGCACGGCCTTTGGCGCGCGGCTTGATACGCTTAAGCGTCATGCCCTCATCGACGCAGATGGTCGAGACACGCAGCTCGTCGATGTCCATGCCGTTGTTTTCTTCCGCATTCGCGATGGCGGACTGAAGCACTTTCTTGACCAGTTTGGCAGCCTTCTTCGGGGAGAAGGTCAGCAGGTCAAGAGCTTCGGCGACCGGTTTACCGCGCACCTGGTCAGCCACCAAACGGGCCTTCTGTGCGGATAAAGCAGCGCCACTCAGCTTAGCTGTGACTTCCATCTCTTAATCCTCTCTGGCTTACCGTTTGGCTTTCTTGTCCGCCGCATGCCCGCGATAAGTGCGAGTAGCAGCGAATTCGCCCAGCTTGTGACCAACCATTTCCTCGGAAACATGCACCGGGACGTGTTGGCGACCGTTATGGACAGCGATTGTGAGGCCTACCATGTTTGGCAGGATCATCGAACGACGCGACCAAGTCTTGATCGGTTTACGGTCGTTCTTCTCCACTGCAGCCTCTACCTTCTTCAAAAGATGAAGGTCAATGAAGGGACCTTTCTTTAGTGAACGTGGCACAGCCGTTACCTCTTAATGTCTTGGCAATTTAGATCAACGTGTCTTATTACGACGACGAACGATCAGCTTGTCGGTGCGCTTGTTCTTACGCGTCTTGTGACCCTTAGTCGGCACGCCCCATGGGGATACCGGGTGACGACCACCACTGGTGCGGCCTTCACCACCACCGTGCGGGTGATCCACCGGGTTCATCGCGACACCGCGAACAGTCGGACGCACACCTCTCCAGCGCTTCGCACCGGCCTTGCCAAGTTGACGCAGGCTGTGCTCGGAGTTGCTCACTTCACCCAAGGTTGCGCGGCATTCAGCCAAAACCTTGCGCATTTCGCCAGAGCGAAGACGCAGGGTGGCGTAATTACCTTCACGAGCAACCAGCTGAGCGCTAGTACCGGCACTGCGAGCAATCTGCGCGCCTTTACCCGGCTTCAGTTCGATACCGTGAACGGTAGAACCCAGCGGGATGTTACGCAGAGGCAAGGCATTGCCTTTCTTGATGGGCGCGTTAACACCAGATTCCAGCACGTCACCCGCGCTGACACCTTTCGGTGCAATGATGTAACGACGCTCGCCATCGGCATACTTCAGCAGCGCAATGTGCGCACTGCGGTTCGGGTCGTGCTCCAGACGCTCAACAGTGGCAGGAATGCCATCTTTGGTGCGTTTGAAGTCGATCAACCGATAGTGATGACGGTGACCACCGCCCACGTGGCGGGTGGTGATGCGACCGTAGTTGTTACGGCCACCGGACTTGGACTGTTTTTCCAAAAGCGGTGCATAAGCACGGCCCTTGTACAGCTCCTCACCAACGATCTTGACGACGTGGCGACGACCGGCGGATGTGGGTTTGGTCTTGACGATTGCCATTATCCGTACTCCTGCCCTTATTCGGCGCCAGAGAAGTCTTCGAGCGTTTCACCCGCAGCCAGGGTCACATACGCTTTGCGGTAACCCTTTCGCAGGCCAACGCCGTGAGCAGTACGCTTTGTTTTACCCTTAACGTTCAGCACCTGAACGCTGCCGACCTTCTTGCCGAACAGTGCTTCAACGGCTTTCTTGATCTCGGGCTTGGTAGCATCGCTTGCCACCTTGAAAACGTACTGGTTGCGCTCGGCTGCCATCGCGGCCTTTTCGGTCACGTGCGGTCCAAGCAGAACCTTGAATACGCGTTCCTGGTTCATGCCAGCTTCTCCTCGAATTTACGCAGGGCGGAGACGGTGACCAGGACCTTATCAAAGGCAACCAGGCTCACCGGATCAGCTGCAGCGACATCCACCACATCGACGTGGGGAAGGTTGCGTGCGGCCAGATAGAGCGTTTCGTCAACTTCTTCAGTGACGATCAACACTTTCTCAAGGTTGAGCTCTTTCAGCTTGGCAGCTACCTGCTTGGTCTTCGGCGCTTCTACGCTGAACTCTTCAATAGCGACTAAACGCTCTTGACGTACCAGCTCAGACAGGATGGAACGCATCGCCGCGCGGTACATTTTGCGGTTAACTTTCTGGGTGTAGTCCTGTGGACGCGCCGCGAAAGTCACACCGCCGCTGCGCCACAGCGGAGAGCGGATAGTACCGGCACGTGCACGACCGGTACCCTTCTGACGCCACGGCTTCTTACCACCACCACGTACGTCGGAACGGTTCTTTTGAGCGCGTGTACCCTGACGGCCACCAGCCAAGTAGGCGGTAACGACCTGGTGCACCAGCGCTTCGTTGAATTCTTTGCCAAAAGTGGCGTCGGCTACTTCAACGGTACCCGTGCCTGCAGCAAGATTCAGATTCATTGGTAATTATCCCCTTCAGCCAGCTTTCACGGCGCTGCGAACGATAACGTCGCTACCGGTAGCACCCGGTACTGCGCCTTTGATCAGCAGCAGGTTACGCTCGGCGTCGACACGGACGATCTCAAGGCTCTGCACGGTGCAACGGGTGTTACCCATTTGACCGGCCATTTTCTTGCCTTTGAATACGCGACCAGGTGTCTGACACATGCCGATAGAACCCGGCGCGCGATGCGACAGGGAGTTACCATGGCTGTTGTCTTGGGTACGGAAGTTCCAGCGCTTAACAGCACCCTGGAAGCCTTTACCCTTAGAGGTGCCGGTCACGTCGATCATTTGACCAGCTTCGAAGAGGGATACGGTGAGTTCGCCACCCACTTCAGGAGCTTCTTCGCCTTCTGCAAGACGGAATTCCATCAGTGAACGACCAGCCTCAACACCCGCCTTGGCAAACTGTCCAGCTTGCGCTTTGGTGAGGTGCTTGGCTTTACGAGAACCTGTAGTCACCTGAACCGCTGCGTAGCCGTCAGACTCAATGGTCTTAACGCGCGTCACACGGTTAGGATCAACTTCAATAACGGTCACGGGCACGGATGCGCCATCTTCGGTAAAGACACGGGTCATCCCGGCCTTCTTACCGACTAAACCGATAGTCATACTCAGTCTCCTATAGTGTACGGGGCTATCACCCGCTATGGCTGCCCTTTCCAGAGCATTCCACTAGCACATTGTGTGGCGCCTCACGGCGCGGCGGCTGCTGCTCACATATTAAAACGGTGAGCGCTGGGCCGCGAAGTGTCTAGTGTATTAGTCGAGCTTGATTTGCACGTCTACGCCAGCGGCGAGATCGAGCTTCATCAGCGCATCAACAGTTTTCTCGGTCGGCTCAACGATGTCGAGCACACGCTTATGAGTACGAATCTCATACTGATCACGCGCATCTTTGTTGACGTGCGGTGAAATCAGAATGGTATAGCGCTCGCGGTTGGTCGGCAGCGGAATCGGCCCACGAACCTGAGCACCAGTACGCTTAGCGGTTTCAACGATCTCCGCTGTGGACTGATCAATCAGGCGATGGTCGAACGCTTTCAACCGAATGCGAATCTTTTGGTTCTGCATTTGCCCTAAACTCCAATGGATGTCGACGGCGCGAGCCGTCTACCCACGCATTCAAAGGATGCGCATTATAGGCACGCCAAAAGCCCATGTCAAACATTTGCTATTGGTGCGCAGAAAAAGGGGCTCGCAAGAGCCCCTCTTGATCAATCATCAAGCAAGTTTACTTGACGATTTTTGCAACAACGCCAGCACCAACGGTACGACCACCTTCGCGGATTGCGAAGCGCAGACCTTCGTCCATAGCGATTGGAGCAATCAGGGTAACAACCATCTTAACGTTGTCGCCCGGCATTACCATTTCAACGCCTTCCGGCAGTTCACAAGTACCTGTTACGTCAGTGGTACGGAAGTAGAACTGGGGACGGTAGCCTTTGAAGAAAGGCGTGTGACGACCACCTTCTTCTTTGGACAGTACGTAGACTTCTGCTTCGAAGACAGTGTGCGGGTTGATGGTGCCCGGCTTCGCCAGTACCTGACCACGCTCAACGTCATCACGCTTAGTACCACGCAGCAGCGCACCAACGTTCTCACCTGCACGACCTTCGTCGAGCAGCTTACGGAACATTTCTACGCCAGTAACGGTGGTTTTGGTGGTGTCGCGGATACCCACGATTTCCACTTCTTCACCAGCTTTAACGATACCGCGCTCTACACGACCGGTAACAACGGTACCACGGCCAGAGATAGAGAATACGTCTTCGATCGGCATCAGGAACGGCTGGTCGATCGCACGCTCCGGCTCAGGGATGTAGTCATCCAGAGCTTTGATTAGGTTAGCTACCGCAGTAGTACCCATGCCGTTCTCGTCTTCACCGTTCAGCGCCATCAGCGCAGAACCAGTGATGATCGGCGTGTCGTCACCCGGGAAGTCGTACTCGGACAGAAGTTCACGAACTTCCATTTCGACCAGCTCGAGCAGCTCTTCGTCATCGACCATGTCCGCTTTGTTCAGGAACACAACGATGTACGGAACGCCAACCTGACGAGACAGCAGGATGTGCTCACGCGTCTGCGGCATGGGGCCGTCAGCGGCAGAACATACCAGGATCGCGCCGTCCATCTGGGCAGCACCGGTGATCATGTTCTTGACGTAGTCAGCGTGTCCCGGGCAGTCAACGTGTGCGTAGTGACGCACTTCAGACTGGTATTCAACGTGAGATGTCGCGATGGTGATACCACGCTCACGCTCTTCCGGAGCGTTATCGATGGTATCGAATTCACGCCAGTCGCCGCCGAAAACCTCAGCAGACACGCGGGTCAGGGCCGCTGTCAGAGTCGTTTTACCGTGGTCGACGTGACCGATGGTGCCGACGTTGACGTGCGGTTTGGAACGTTCAAATTTTTCCTTAGCCACTGCTATAACCTCTTTACGTTAGCTAACGGTTAACCGTTTTGGTTGATGACGGCTTCAACGACGCTGGAGGGCGCCTCCTCGTACTTCGCGAACTCCATAGAGTAGCTCGCACGGCCCTGGGTCTGTGAGCGCAGATCGGTTGCGTAACCGAACATCTCACCCAGTGGCACCGTTGCACGAATGACTTTACCAGAGGAAGAGTCATCCATGCCCTGCACCAGGCCGCGACGACGGTTCAGGTCGCCCATGACGTCACCCATAAACTCTTCGGGGGTCACGACTTCGACCTTCATCACCGGCTCCAGCAGCACGGCCTTGGCCTTCCTGGCACCTTCTTTCACTGCCATAGAAGAAGCAATCTTGAACGCAGTCTCGTTAGAGTCCACGTCATGGTAGGAACCATCAAACAGCGTGACTTTGACGTCGATCATCGGGTAACCCGCGATGACACCATTTTGCAGCTGCTCGAAAGCACCTTTCTCAACCGCAGGTACGTATTCCTTCGGAACCACACCACCTACGATCTCAGAGTTGAACTTGAAGAAGATCTCTTCTTCGCCTTCACCCTTCTCTTCTGCAGTCAGCGGCTCGATACGCAGCCACACGTGACCGTACTGACCACGACCACCGGACTGACGTACGAATTTACCTTCCTGCTCGACGCTGCCACGAATCGTTTCACGGTAAGCAACCTGCGGCTTGCCGATGTTCGCTTCTACCTTGAACTCGCGACGCATACGGTCAACGATGATGTCCAGGTGCAGCTCGCCCATACCCGAGATGATGGTCTGGCCGGTCTCTTCGTCGGTCTTCACCTGGAAGGAAGGATCTTCCTGGGCCAGTTTACCCAGCGCAACACCCATTTTTTCCTGGTCAGCTTTCGACTTAGGCTCTACGGCAACAGAGATAACCGGATCCGGGAACTCCATGCGCTCAAGCACGATCTTGTGATCGATATCACACAGGGTATCACCTGTAGTGACGTCCTTCAGACCGATACAAGCAGCGATGTCGCCTGCGAGTACTTCTTTGATCTCTTCGCGAGAGTTGGCGTGCATCTGAACGATACGACCAACACGCTCTTTCTTCTGCTTAACGGAGTTATAAACACCATCACCAGATTTCAGAACGCCTGAGTAGACGCGAATGAAGGTCAGCGTACCAACGAAGGGGTCGGTGGCGATCTTGAACGCTAGTGCAGCGAACGGAGCGCTATCGTCTGCTTCACGAGTCGCGATGGTGCCGTCTTTGTCGTCCAGCTCACCTTCGATTGCTTTAACTTCTGTCGGCGAGGGCAGATACTCAACAACCGCATCCAGGACTGCTTGAACACCCTTATTCTTAAAGGCAGAACCACAGGTCACTAGAACGATTTCGCTAGCCAGTGTGCGCGCACGAAGGCCTGCTTTGATTTCTTCAATGGTCAGCTCCTCACCTTCGAGGTACTTATCCATCAATTCATCAGAGCCTTCAGCTGCGGCTTCGACCATTTGCTCGCGATATTTTTCGGCAGTCTCTTGTAGCTCAGCAGGAATATCGACAAGCTCATACGAAGTGCCTAAGTCTGCCTCATTCCAGAGGATAGCCTTCATCTCAATCAGGTCGATAACGCCTTTAAAGTCTTCCTCTGTACCCCAGTTAATCTGGATTGGCACAGCGTTAGCACCTAAGCGCTCCTTCAACTGGTCAACAACCATGAAGAAGTCTGCACCGGTACGGTCCATCTTATTGACGAAGACCATACGCGGAACTTCATATTTATTAGCCTGGCGCCATACGGTTTCGGTCTGCGGCTGAACGCCGGAAGAACCGCACAGTACAACCACAGCACCATCAAGAACACGCAAAGAACGCTCAACTTCGACAGTGAAGTCAACGTGCCCAGGGGTGTCGATGATATTAATGCGGTGCTCATCAAACTGGTGATTCATACCTTTCCAGAAGGTAGTAACAGCAGCCGAGGTGATAGTAATACCACGCTCCTGCTCTTGCTCCATCCAGTCAGTAGTCGAAGCACCTTCATGGGTTTCGCCCAGCTTGTGGTTTACGCCAGTGTAAAACAAAACACGTTCTGTCGTGGTTGTCTTACCTGCATCAACGTGGGCAACAATACCCAAGTTGCGATAGCGATTAAGCGGTGTTTTGCGTGCCACGGTGAAGCTCCCGTTAGTTGGCAATGCCCGTTAATTCAGCAGTGTTCATTTTGCTTATCCCACCGCCGCCACCCTCAAAGGTAGCGGCAGTGTGTTGCAGCATGGCGAAAAAACTCTTTAGCGCAGCACAACCAACAAAATCAAACACAAACTCAGAAACGCCGAGTTTAGAAACGATAGTGAGAGAAGGCCTTGTTGGCTTCTGCCATACGGTGCACATCTTCACGCTTCTTAACAGCCGAGCCTTTGCCTTCAGCGGCATCCAGCATTTCACCTGCCAGACGCTGTACCATCGTTTTTTCACCGCGACGACGCGCAGCGTCTACCAGCCAGCGCATAGCCAGCGCTTGGCGACGTGACGGACGAACTTCAACCGGCACCTGATAAGTAGCACCACCCACGCGGCGCGACTTCACTTCGACCATCGGCTGGATGGTTTCCAGCGCTTTGTCGAAGATTTCCAGCGGCTCTTCTTTACTACGCTCGGCAACCTTGTCCAACGCACCGTATACGATGCGCTCAGCTACGGACTTCTTGCCGCTGACCATCAGGTGGTTCATGAACTTCGCCAGACGCTCACTTCCGAACTTAGGATCCGGCAGGATTTCGCGTTTAGCTACAACTCTTCTTCTAGGCATGATAAGCCCTCAATTAAGGATCCTTCAGGTAAACCCGGAACTCATTGCGCCAATAGCGCCGCCCGACCTTACTCTTATCAGACCGTCATATTCGTATTAAGGTAACAACGCCAGCGTCTTAAGACGCTGCAACAAGACGCCTTAGGACTTCGGACGCTTGGTACCGTACTTAGAACGACCCTGCTTACGGTTCTGTACGCCAGAGGTGTCAAGGGCGCCACGAACGGTGTGATAACGCACACCTGGCAAATCCTTTACACGACCGCCGCGAATCAGAACAACAGAGTGCTCTTGGAGGTTGTGACCTTCACCACCGATGTAAGAAGAGACTTCGAAACCGTTGGTCAGGCGCACACGGCAAACCTTACGCAGGGCCGAGTTCGGCTTCTTGGGGGTGGTGGTGTAAACGCGCGTACAAACGCCGCGCTTTTGCGGGCATGCCTGAAGCGCAGGCACGTCACTCTTGGTGACGGGGCGCTTGCGCGGCTTGCGCACTAGCTGATTAATCGTTGCCATGGTGTTTAGCTGACTCCAATGGTTGCCTTGGCCTATTAACAAATACAAGCAGCGGATGCGGGCGCACCCACCCCACTGTTAAAGGCTGCGCATTCTAAAGGCTGCCCCTGCCTGGCGTCAAGCCCTGGCGGTGGTTTACCGCCAGGTTCCTGCCATTCAGGGTCAGCCGCTCTTGGCTGCTCGTGGCCTGTCCTGGGTTACAGATCGTCGTCTGAATCCAGGGCGGTCAACTGAGCACCCAGCTCCTGCTCAACCTCGGTAGCCGAGGGGTTGAACAGACGCTCTACGTCTTCGCGCTTGCGACGACGCTCTGCGTGGTGAGTCAGACCGGTACCTGCCGGAATCAGACGTCCAACCACCACGTTTTCTTTCAGGCCGCGCAGGTAGTCGCGCTTGCCGGTTACCGCTGCTTCGGTCAGTACGCGGGTCGTTTCCTGGAACGACGCGGCGGAGATGAACGACTCAGTGGCCAAGCTGGCCTTGGTGATACCCAGCAGCAAGCGCTGATACTTGGCCGGGAACTTGCCTTCTTTCTCCAGGCGCTCGTTCTGCTCCAGTACGCGCACCAGTTCCGCCTGGTCGCCGGTAATGAAGTCAGAGTCGCCGGAATCGGTGATCTCCACCTTGCGCAGCATCTGACGCACGATGACTTCGATGTGCTTGTCGTTGATGCCTACGCCCTGTAGACGATAAACGTCCTGTACTTCGGCGGTGATGTACTTGGCCAGCTCCGCGACACCCAGCAGACGCAGGATATCGTGCGGGTTGCTTGGGCCATCGGAGATCACCTCACCCTTCTCGACCGTCTCGCCTTCGAACACGGCGATTTGACGCCATTTCGGGATCAGCGCCTCGAACGGATCGCCAGACTCAGGCGTAATCGTCAAACGACGCTTACCTTTGGTCTCTTTACCGAAGCTCACCACACCGCTGATTTCCGCCAAAATGGCAGGCTCTTTGGGTTTACGCGCTTCGAACAAGTCAGCCACGCGGGGCAGACCACCGGTGATGTCCTTGTTACCCGACGCCTCGACCGGTATACGCGCAACGACCTCACCTACACCGATGGTCGCACCGTCGTCCACCGAGATGATGGAGTTACCCGGCAGCAGGTACTGAACCGGCGTATTGGAACCGGACACGGATACGTACTCACCAGCGGCATCTTTCAGCATCACCATCGGGCGCTTGTCACGACCCGCCATTGGGCGTGCGGCCGACTCGATCACTTCGATGGACGACAGACCGGTCATTTCATCGACGCTGCGGTGCATGGTGACACCCTCGTCGAGATCGATGAACTGCGCCTTACCTTCTACTTCCGCGATGATCGGATGGGTGTGCGGGTCCCACTTAGCCACGACCGCACCGGCATCAACCACGTCGCCGTCGCGTACGGAGAGTTCAGCACCGTAGGGCAGCTTGTAGTACTCACGCTCACGACCATGATCGTCGGCCACCGCCAGGGCGCTCGAACGAGACACCACGACCAGCTTGCCGTCAGCGCGCTCAACGTGCTTGATGTTGTGCAGGCGCACTTTACCGCCGTGCTTGACCTGAACGCTGTCGACCGCAGAGGAACGCGATGCCGCACCACCGATGTGGAAGGTACGCATGGTCAGCTGAGTACCCGGCTCACCGATCGACTGTGCGGCGATGACACCTACAGACTCACCGATGTTGACCTGGTGGCCACGGGCAAGGTCACGTCCGTAACAGGCGGAACACACGCCGTGAGCCGTATCACAGGTGATGGTGGAGCGTACGACGATTTCGTCCACGCCCATGGTGTCCAGCGAGGCACACCACTTCTCGTCGAGCAGCGTATTACGCGGAATCAGTACTTCTTCGGTACTCGGATCGACAACATCAATGGCCACAACACGACCCAGTACGCGCTGAGACAGCGGTACGATGATGTCGCCACCCTCGATGATCGGGTGCAGCGTCAGGCCGTTTTCGGTGCCACAGTCGGTCTCGGTAATCACCAAGTCCTGAGCAACGTCTACCAGACGACGAGTCAGGTAACCGGAGTTGGCCGTTTTCAGGGCCGTATCCGCCAGACCTTTACGTGCGCCGTGGGTCGAGATGAAGTACTGAAGTACGTTCAGACCTTCACGGAAGTTCGCCACGATCGGCGTTTCAATGATCGAGCCATCCGGCTTGGCCATCAGGCCACGCATACCCGCCAGCTGGCGAATCTGTGCCGCAGAACCACGGGCACCGGAGTCGGCCATGATGAAGACACTGTTGAAGGAGTCCTGCTCGACTTCATTGCCGTCACGATCAACAACCGTCTCTTTCGAGATGCCGACCATCATCGCCTTGGCGACTTTATCATTCGCCTTGGACCAGATATCGATGACCTTGTTGTACTTCTCGCCTGCGGTTACCAGGCCAGAGGAGAACTGGTCTTCGATCTCTTTGACTTCTGCTTCAGCGGCATCAACGATCTCGGTCTTGGCATCGGGGATAACGAAGTCGTTAACACCGATCGAGGCACCGGACCAGGTCGCCAGACGGAAGCCGGTGTACATCAGCTGGTCAGCGAAGATAACCGTGGGCTTGAGGCCCGCACGACGATACACCTCGTTGATCAGGCTGGAGATCGCCTTCTTCTTCATCGGCTGATCGATCAGCGCGAACGGCACGCCTTCCGGCAGGATGCGGAACAGCAGCGCACGTCCAACGGTGGTGTCGTACAGACGACGGTGGAAGCTGCGCTCACCGGTCTCTTCTTCGACATCCACTTCATCCAGACGCACTTTGATACGGGCGTGCAGCGAAACGGACTGGGTGCCGAAAGCACGCTCCACCTCGTTGAGGTCGGAGAACACCATGCCTTCACCCTTGGCGTTGATCTTTTCACGGGTCATGTAGTACAGACCCAGAACAACGTCCTGCGACGGTACGATGATCGGCTCGCCGTTGGCCGGCGACAGCACGTTGTTGGTCGCCATCATCAGCGCACGGGCTTCGAGCTGTGCTTCCAGGGTCAGCGGTACGTGGACCGCCATCTGGTCACCGTCAAAGTCGGCGTTGTAAGCCGCACACACCAGCGGGTGCAGCTGGATCGCCTTACCTTCGATCAGCAGTGGCTCAAACGCCTGGATGCCCAAACGGTGCAGCGTCGGCGCGCGGTTAAGCAGTACCGGGTGTTCGCGGATAACGTCGGCCAGGATGTCCCACACTTCCGGCAGCTCGCGCTCAACCATCTTTTTAGCGGCTTTAATCGTGGATGCATGGCCCAGCGACTGCAGCTTGGAGTAGATGAACGGCTTGAACAGCTCAAGCGCCATTTTCTTCGGCAGACCACACTGGTGCAGACGCAGGGTCGGGCCCACGGTAATGACCGAACGGCCTGAGTAGTCTACGCGCTTACCCAGCAGGTTCTGACGGAAACGACCCTGCTTACCTTTGATCATATCGGCAAGCGATTTCAGCGGGCGCTTGTTAGAGCCGGTAATCGCACGACCACGGCGGCCGTTATCCAGCAGCGCGTCGACCGCTTCCTGGAGCATCCGCTTCTCGTTACGCACGATAATATCCGGTGCGTTAAGATCCAGCAGTCGCTTCAGACGGTTGTTGCGGTTGATCACACGACGGTAAAGGTCGTTAAGATCGGAGGTCGCAAAGCGGCCGCCGTCCAGCGGTACCAACGGACGCAGATCCGGCGGCAGCACGGGCAGCACTTCCATGACCATCCACGCCGGCGCATTGCCGGAGTGGTAGAACGCTTCCAGCAGCTTCAAGCGCTTCGACAGTTTCTTGATCTTGGTTTCAGAGTTGGTCTGCGGAATCTCTTCACGCAGCGTATTGATCTCTTCTTCCAGATCGATATCTTTCAGCAGCTCCTGAACCGCTTCGGCACCCATACGGGCATCGAAATCATCGCCGAACTCTTCTAGCGCTTCGAAGTACTGCTCGTCGTTCAACAGCTGACCACGCTCCAGCGTGGTCATGCCGGGATCGATGACCACAAAGCTTTCGAAGTACAGCACGCGCTCGATATCACGCAGGGTCATATCGAGGAACATGCCGATACGTGACGGCAGGGATTTCAAAAACCAAATGTGAGCCACCGGCGATGCCAGCTCGATGTGACCCATGCGTTCACGGCGCACGGCCGCCTTGGTCACTTCGACACCACACTTCTCACAGATAATGCCGCGGTGCTTCATGCGCTTATATTTGCCGCACAAGCACTCGTAGTCTTTAACCGGGCCGAAAATCTTGGCACAGAACAGACCATCCCGTTCCGGTTTAAAGGTACGGTAGTTGATGGTCTCAGGCTTCTTCACCTCGCCGAAGGACCAGGAGCGAATCATGTCCGGCGACGCCAGGGTAATCTTGATCGCGTCAAACTCATCGGACTGAGATTGCGATTTGAGTACTTTCACCAAATCTTTCATGGGACGGCTCCTAGCTCTCTAACTCGATATCGATGCCCAGCGAGCGGATTTCCTTCACGAGTACGTTGAAGGATTCCGGCATGCCTGCCTGCATGGTGTGGTCGCCATCCACGATGTTTTTATACATCTTGGTGCGGCCTTCGACGTCGTCCGACTTGACGGTGAGCATCTCTTGTAGCGTGTACGCGGCGCCGTATGCTTCCAACGCCCACACTTCCATCTCACCAAAGCGCTGACCACCGAACTGCGCCTTACCACCCAGCGGCTGCTGCGTAACAAGCGAGTAAGAACCGGTAGAACGCGCGTGCATCTTATCGTCTACCAGGTGGTTGAGCTTCAGCATGTACATGTAGCCAACGGTCACCGGACGGTCAAACGCATCGCCGGTACGGCCATCGTACAGCGTCATTTGGCCCGACTCCGGAATGTCCGCCAGCTTCAGCAGGTGCTTGATTTCGTGCTCTTTGGCACCGTCGAACACCGGCGTGGCCATCGGCACGCCGCCTTTGAGGTTCTTCGCCAGTGCGATGACTTCGTCATCGGTCAGCGAGTCGATATCCTCAACGCGGGTACCGGGCGTGTTATACACCTGACCCAGGAAGTCGCGAATTTCAGCAACCTGCTGACCACGCGCATCACGCAGCATGGCGTCAATCTTGACCCCGAGACCACGTGCCGCCATACCCAGGTGAGTTTCCAGGATCTGACCAACGTTCATACGCGACGGTACGCCCAGCGGGTTCAGCACCACGTCCACCGGCTCGCCCTTCTCGTCGAACGGCATGTCTTCGATGGGCATGATCGCAGAGATAACACCTTTGTTACCGTGACGACCGGCCATCTTGTCACCGGGCTGAATGCGACGCTTGACCGCCATATAGACTTTGACGATTTTCAGCACGCCCGGTGCGAGGTCGTCGCCCTGGGTCAGCTTGCGCTTCTTATCTTCGAAACGCTCGTCCATCTCTTTACGGCGGTTCTCAAGCTGTTCGTCGGCCTGGGCCAGTAGCTCGTTGTAGGCTTCATCCTGCATGCGCAGTTTGAACCACTGCTGACGCGGCAGTTCGTCCAGGTACGCCTCGCTCAGCACGTCGCCTTTCTTCAGGTTCGGGCCGCCATTAACCGCTTGGCCATCCAGCGTACGCTTCAGACGCTCAAAGGTTGCGTCTTCGGCAATACGGTAGGTTTCCTGAAGATCCTTGCGCACTTCGTCCAGCTGCATCTGCTCGATGGAGAGCGCACGGGAGTCTTTTTCTACGCCGTCACGGGTGAAGACCTGAACGTCGATGACCGTCCCTTTCATGCCGGTGGGGGCACGCAGAGAGGTATCTTTTACGTCGGACGCTTTCTCACCGAAGATGGCGCGCAGCAGCTTCTCTTCGGGCGTCAGCTGGGTTTCGCCTTTGGGCGTAACCTTACCGACCAGAATGTCGCCGGGACCGACTTCGGCACCGATGTAAACAACGCCCGCCTCGTCCAATTTACCCAGCGCGGATTCACCAACGTTAGGAATATCAGACGTGATCTCTTCCGGCCCTAACTTGGTGTCACGAGACACGCAGGTCAGTTCCTGAATGTGGATCGTGGTGAAACGGTCTTCTTGAACGACCCGCTCAGAGAGCAGGATGGAGTCCTCGAAGTTGTAACCGTTCCAGGGCATGAACGCGATGCGCATGTTCTGGCCAAGCGCCAGGTCGCCCATGTCGACAGACGGGCCATCGGCCAGAATATCGCCACGGGCAACGCTGTCACCAGGACGCACGATGGGGCGCTGGTTCATACAGGTATTCTGGTTGGAACGGGTGTACTTGGTCAGGTTGTAGATATCAACGCCAGCTTCACCGCCGATGATTTCATCTTCGTTCACCCGAACCACGACACGACGCGCATCCACGGAGTCGATGACGCCGCCGCGGCGTGCCACGGCACAAACGCCGGAGTCACGGGCCACGAAGCGCTCCATACCGGTACCTACTAGCGGCTTGTCGGCACGCAGGGTCGGAACGGCCTGACGCTGCATGTTCGCCCCCATCAAGGCGCGGTTGGCATCATCGTGCTCCAGGAACGGGATCAGGGCCGCTGCGACCGATACAACCTGACGCGGAGACACGTCCATCAGCGTCACTTGCTCGGGACGCATAAAGGTGGTCTCACCGCGGTGGCGTACCTGTACCAAGTCATCAATCAGCTTGCCGGACTCGTCAACCGCCGCAGACGCCTGGGCGATAACAAAGTCACCTTCCTCAATCGCTGACAGGTGGACGATATCGTCAGTGACCTGACCGGCATTCACTTTGCGGTACGGTGTTTCCAAGAAGCCGTAGCTATTGGTATGACTGTACGTTGCCAGCGAGTTGATCAGACCGATGTTCGGGCCTTCCGGCGTTTCGATCGGGCACAGGCGGCCATAGTGCGTGGCGTGTACGTCACGTACTTCGAAGCCTGCACGCTCACGGGTCAGACCGCCCGGGCCGAGTGCCGATACACGACGCTTGTGGGTCACCTCGGAAAGCGGGTTGTTCTGGTCCATGAACTGGGACAGCTGGCTGGAACCGAAGAACTCTTTCACCGCTGCCGCAACCGGCTTGGCGTTGATCAGGTCTTGCGGCATCAGGCCTTCGCTTTCCGCCATGGAAAGACGCTCTTTCACCGCACGCTCGACACGCACCAGACCGACGCGGAACTGGTTCTCGGCCATTTCGCCCACGCAGCGAATACGACGGTTACCCAGGTGATCGATATCGTCCACGTCGCCGAAGCCGTTACGGATATTGATCAGCTCACGCAGGACATCGAGGATGTCCTTGCGATCCAGCACGCCGGAGCCGGTGTCGCTTTCACGACGCAGGCGACGATTGAACTTCATCCGACCAACGCCCGACAGGTCGTAGCGGTCTTCGGTGAAGAACAGGTTATGGAACAGCGTCTCGGCAGCCTCTTTGGTGGGCGGCTCGCCGGGACGCATCATGCGGTAGATCTCGACCAGCGCTTCCAACTGAGAGCCGGTGGTATCCAGCTTCAGAGTGTCGGAAATGAACGAACCGCAGTCGAGGTCGTTGGTGTAGAGGGTTTCGATATGCGTGATACCGCCCTGCGCCATACGCTCGAGGACTTCCGGAGTGATTTCCGTGTTACACGGGCAGATCAGCTCACCGGTTTTGGTATCGATTTGGTCTTTGGCCAGCGTTTTGCCGAACAGATACTCCATCGGCACTTCCAGACGCTCAAGGCCGGCTTTTTCAAGCTGACGAATGTGCTTCTGAGTGATCCGGCGACCCTCTTCGACGATGACGCTGCCTTCGCCATCTTTGATGTCGAACGTGGCCGTTTCACCGCGCAGGCGTGATGGCACCAGCTCCACAAAGAAGCCGGTCTTCTCGATGTGGAATTTGCTGGTTTCGAAGAACTCAGCCAGGATCTCTTCGGTGCTCATACCCAGCGCACGCATCAGTACCGAGGCCGGCAGTTTGCGGCGGCGGTCGATACGCACGAAGACGTTGTCTTTCGGGTCGAACTCGAAGTCGAGCCAAGAGCCACGGTAAGGAATCACGCGAGCAGAGTAGAGCAACTTGCCTGAGGAGTGGCTCTTGCCTTTGTCGTGATCGAAGAACACACCGGGCGAACGGTGGAGCTGAGAAACGATAACCCGCTCAGTACCGTTGATGACGAAGGTACCGTTCTCGGTCATCAGGGGGATCTCCCCCATGTAGACTTCCTGCTCTTTGATGTCTTTGATGGCCTTGTTCGAAGAGTCGCGATCGTAGATGATCAAGCGAACCTTGACACGCAGCGGAGCGGAATAGGTCACGCCACGCAGCTGACACTCTTTGACATCGAACGCTGGCGTACCGAAGCGGTAGCTGACGTATTCCAGGGCCGCATTGCCGGAGAAGCTCTCGATCGGGAACACGGACTTGAACGCCGCGTGCAGGCCAACCTCGTGGCGCTCGTCGGGCGAACGATCCTGCTGGAGAAAGTCGTAGTAGGAATCAAGCTGGATGGCCAGCAAGTAAGGCACATCCATCACTTGGGGCAGTTTGCCGAAATCCTTGCGGATGCGTTTTTTCTCAGTATATGAGTAAGCCATCTGTATTCCCCAGCTTGTTCACCATGGGTGACCGATGCGTGGTCATCTGCCCCGCGGGCGTTTCAGACGCAGACAGCAAGCTCCTAAATCGGTAGCTCGCCGTCAAAAATCTTGATAGATAACAGTGTTACAGTAGTGCTGTTCGCGCTTTGCTGTCGCTTGCCAACATCACTCGCGCTTCACAACTGACGCGTTACAACAACGTACGCTTCACAACAACGGTCTTACTGTTTTGCTGCTTTTTACCGCAGCGCTTCTGCTGTTGCCTTGCAGCATATTACAACAGAAAAAGGCCGGCAGCGGGATAGCCCGCCGCCAGCCGTGGAAGCTTACGCAGCGCGTAAAGCCATCAGCACAAGGATTACTTGAGCTCGACGGTTGCGCCCGCTTCTTCCAGCTTCTTCTTAGCTGCTTCAGCGTCGTCTTTAGACATCGCTTCTTTGATGGTCGCCGGCGCGCCGTCAACGGCACCTTTGGCTTCTTTCAGGCCAAGACCGGTGATTTCACGAACAGCTTTGATGACGTTAACTTTCTTGTCACCAGCAGAAGCCAGTACCAGATCAAATTCAGTCTGCTCTTCAGCAGCTGCTTCGCCGCCGCCAGCCGGGCCAGCCATAACGGCTGCCGCTGCAGAAACGCCGAATTTCTCTTCCATTGCTTCGATCAGCTCAACAACTTCCATTACGGACATGTCGGCTACAGCATTGATGATATCGTCTTTGGACAGTGCCATTGTTTCATTCCTAACTTTGCGGGAGTCTCGGTCAGCCGAGGACTCGGGGTTCATTGCTTGGTTCAGGCAGCGTACCGATCACATCGTTCACGCCGCCTGCAAGAAACACTGCTTAGGCAGCTTCGGCTTCTTGCTTCTGGTCGCGCAGGGCGGCCAGAGTACGAACCAGCTTGCCAGCGGAGGCTTCTTTCATTACCGACATCAACTTGGCAATTGCCTCGTCGTAAGTCGGCAGGGTTGCCAGACGATCGATGTCAGCAGCCGGAATCAGCTCACCTTCGTAGGCCAACGCCTTAACTTCGAAGTTCTTCTCGTCTTTAGCGAACTCTTTGAACAGACGAGCAGCAGCGCCCGGGTGTTCAGTAGAGAAAGCCAACAGAGTAGGACCAACAAAGCTCTCGTTCAGACACTCCCACTGAGTGCCTTCGAGTGCGCGGCGAGCCAGCGTGTTACGAACAACACGAAGCTCTACACCGTTTTCGCGGGCCTGCTTACGCAGATCGGTCATTTTGCTGACCGTAACACCACGAGAATCGGCAACTACGACGGAGAGTGCGCCCTTGGCCGCTTCACTGACCTCGGCAACAATCGCTTTCTTGCCTTCAAGTGCTAGTGGCACAGTGATCACTCCTTCGTGCCGGAACCCATCAAGGCTCCGGTGGTTACCATCTCTTCCAAGGCATACTGCTGGCCTTGGAAGCCTTAGGGGATGGTGCTCACCAGAAAGCGGCTTGCGAAAAGCGTTAACCAACTGGCGGCCACACCATCTGCGCAGGCGCTCTAGGGCGATTAAGCCGCCCAATCTTCAAAAGACAAGGCGGCACCTGCGGTCTTTGACGGCGCCTCGCTCGACTAACTACCTAGCGAGGGACCGCAAAGTTCTTGCTCGGTACTTACTAAAACCTGCCGACGACTCGCTTATACCAGCGCAGAGTGGTCGATGGTCAAACCCGGGCCCATGGTAGTGGACAGGGTAATTTTCTTAAAGTAGACGCCTTTGGAGGAGCTCGGCTTGAGCTTCTTCAGGTCAGCTACCAGTGCTTCCAAGTTGCCCTGAACGGACACCGCGTCAAAACCCACTTTACCCAGGGTAGTGTGGATGATGCCGTTTTTGTCGGTACGGAAACGCACCTGACCCGCTTTGGCGTTCTTGACCGCAGTTGCCACGTCGGGCGTTACGGTGCCCACTTTCGGGTTCGGCATCAGGCCACGCGGACCAAGAATCTGACCCAGCTGACCCACAACGCGCATTGCATCCGGAGAAGCAATGACCACGTCGAAGTCCATCTGGCCTTTTTTGACTTGCTCAGCCAGATCGTCCATGCCCACGATGTCAGCACCGGCTTCTTTAGCAGCGTCGGCATTCGCACCCTGGGTGAAGACGGCTACGCGTACGTCTTTGCCGGTACCGTTAGGCATAACGGTGGCGCCACGCACAACCTGGTCAGATTTACGTGGATCAACACCCAGGTTGATCGCCACATCCAGAGACTCTTTGAATTTGACCGTGGACAGCTCGGAAAGCAGCGACACGGCCTCTTCCAGAGAGTACGCTTTATTCGGGTCTACTTTCTCGCGAATGACTTTCGCGCGCTTAGACAGTTTAGCCATGATCAGAGACCCTCCACGTTTAAGCCCATGCTACGAGCGCTACCAGCGATGGTACGCACCGCGGCGTCGAGATCAGCAGCCGTTATATCCGGCTCTTTGGTTTTGGCGATCTCTTCGAGCTGCTCGCGAGTCACGGTACCGACTTTCTTCTTGTTCGGCTCACCAGAACCAGACTTGATGCCGGCTGCTTTCTTGAGCAGAACGGCAGCCGGCGGTGTTTTGGTGACGAACGTGAAGCTACGGTCAGAGTAGACAGTGATCACGACAGGCGTCGGCAGGCCCGGCTCAATTTCTTGAGTGGCAGCGTTGAACGCCTTACAGAATTCCATAATATTCACGCCGTGCTGACCCAGCGCGGGGCCTACGGGCGGACTCGGGTTGGCTTTACCTGCAGCAACCTGCAGTTTGATATAAGCCTGTACTTTCTTGGCCATGGTAAATACTCCAGTTGGGTGATAGCGCCTGACGGCTCCCCGGTACGCGTAAAGCAGCGCTGGGCTGCTTTACATGAATCCAGAGTGGCACGCACTGCGCACCACCCTGCAATATTATGAACTTACTCTTTTTCTACCTGAGAGAATTCAAGCTCAACAGGCGTCGCACGCCCAAAGATCAGTACGCTGACCTGCAGGCGGCTCTTGTCGTAGTTCACTTCTTCAACGACACCGTTGAAATCAGCAAACGGACCATCAATAACACGGACAGACTGGCCCGGCTCAAACATAGTTTTGGGCCGCGGCTTGTCGGTACCATCTTTCACACGACGCAGAATTGCTTCGGCTTCGCGGGTAGTAATCGCAGCGGGCTTCTCTTTGGTGCCGCCAATGAACCCCATGACACGCGGCGTTTCATTCACCAGGTGCCAAGTTTCATCATCCATTTCCATCTCGACTAACACGTAGCCCGGATAGAACTTACGCTCACTCTTACGACGCTTGCCGTCACGCATCTCAACCACTTCTTCCGTCGGCACCAGGATCTCGCCAAAGCGATCTTCCATGCCGTACATCTTCACACGCTCGATAAGCGAGCGCATGACATGCTTTTCGAAGCCGGAATAAGCGTGGACGACGTACCAACGTTTGGACATGAAAACTCCTAACCAATGACGCCGGACATCGCCCAGCCAAGAAGAGTATCGATCAACCACAGCATCAGACCCACCACCAGCACAGCTACCAGCACAATGGCGGTTGTCTGAATGGTTTCAGGACGGGTCGGCCATACAACGCGCTGAATCTCTTTCTTGGCGCTTATGGCAAGCTCAACTAAATCGCGACCTTTTGTGGTTGTTAAGGCGATCAAACCAGCAAGCGCACACAACACCACCACACCCAAGACGCGGTAGAGCAGACCAATATCGGCGAAATAGGTATTACCAACGACTGCAACGACAAGCAGCGCCACAACCGCCGCCCACTTGAGCCCGTCATGGCGCGTCCGTTGCACCTCTGCGCCATGTTTTACGGAACTAGGCTTCATAAAAACGAGACTCCTAAGGGTGCAGCGAGCGACAAAGGAATTCTAGAAAAGACATACCAACCTGGGGAAGGCTGGCAGGCCAGGAGGGAATCGAACCCCCAACCTGCGGTTTTGGAGACCGCTGCTCTGCCAATTGAGCTACTGGCCTGTATCGTCATGCGCGCAAGCAAACGCCTACGCAACAGCGGGCGCCATAATAGCGGAGAAACCTCCGCCTGACAACCCTTACTTTCACCCCCAAACCACCGGAGGGCAGAGACAAAAAAAAAGCGAGCATCGCTCGCTTTTTCCGCAATATGGAGCTCATGGACGGAATTGAACCGTCGACCTCACCCTTACCAAGGGTGTGCTCTACCCCTGAGCTACATGAGCCAAACACATCAAACTGGAGCGGGCGGCGGGAATCGAACCCGCACCATCAGCTTGGAAGGCTGAGGTTCTACCATTGAACTACGCCCGCCGAACTTGCCTATAGAATGACAATCCGCTGCACGAGTAACAGCAGCTAATGCCCGCTTACCGGCGTTTCATTCCCAGACGCTGACTAGCTCAACGCCTGCTCAATCTGGTGGAGAGGGAAGGATTCGAACCTTCGAAGCTTTCGCGGCAGATTTACAGTCTGCTCCCTTTGGCCACTCGGGAACCTCTCCATCTGTGGCGGCACATTATGCCAGCCTCCAAAACGGTGTCAAGCCTGCAAACTCTTTATTTATCAAAGCCTGCTGGATGCAACGCCTTCTCAAGCGCAGCTTCCGCTCTGGAACGCGCTGCATTCTGTCAAAGCAGCATCGAGAATGCAAGGCCTGCGCGAATTTTTTCTAATGATACCGGCTCTGGAACCCGAGGAGCACCTGACATCTTGCCCGCCCGTTCGGCAAAGGTGAGCGGAAAACTGGCCTCAAGCCCGCCATATACCATATCGGGCCATACCGCATGGGGCACCTGCACACCGCGGGAAACGACTCTGGCATCACCACCGGTGAGCAGCACTGGTAGCGCCACCCCCTGCTGGTCACACACTTCGCTATAGATACGGTTAATCGCACTGACGGCCGCCATATAGATACCGTGATTCACCGCATCCACCGTGCGCCGCCCTGGCTCTAGCAATGCATCGGCTTCGCTTTCCGGGTCGATGGCGACGTTGCGCGTTCCTAGCTTCAGACTCTCTTTCATGAGCCGTAGGCCGGGAATAATGAAACCACCCAGGTGCACACCGCCAGGTAGTACGAAGTCAATGGTAATGGCGCTACCGCAATCCACCGCGCAGCAACCACCCGCCAGCTGGTAGCCCGCCAGCGCTCCCATCCAGCGGTCAACGCCCAACCGGCCCGGCTCTTCATAACCATTGACCACGCCGAGCGCTTCTGGCGTTGAGCGCGCCACATAAACGTGACGCACCTGACGGCGTAGCAACGTCACAGTCTCATCCAGCACAGCAGCCCTGGCTACACTGGATATCCGCACGGCTTCGACGACATCCAGGTCGGGAATATCCGCCCCCGGGCGCCACTCCTCCCGTGTCCACACGGCACCTCGCGAGCGGATCTCACTGCTCTCGGCATCTTTAAGCCGCCATTTCGACAGCGTGTTGCCGATATCCAAATCCAAAATCATAAGCGCCTACGTACGCTGATCTCACCGCCCGATAGGCGTCGCGAGTGACCGTTTTCAGTAACCCACAGGTTACCACTCTCATCCACATCTCCCGCCACAGCATCGCTTGAGCGCTCACCTTGAATCACTCGGATGGGTAGGCCTGCATAAGCATGGCGCTGATTCCACGCATCAAGCCAAGGCGCAAAGCCACTGTTTTCAAAGCCCGCCAGCATATCCAACAGCCCCGACACCATATCGGCAGCCAACTGGTTGCGGGAAATACCTGCCTTGGCATCAAACAGCGCCGCCACCGGCTGGTCAATGGTGGCCCGCAGGCTATCCGGTAGCGACAGGTTCATGCCCATGCCAATCACTACTTCACAAGGGCCTGCCGCATCACCGGTCACTTCAATCAAAATACCGGCTAACTTACCAAGCTCGCTGCCCTGCTCGGCTAGTAGCACATCGTTCGGCCACTTTAGTTTGGGCGATACGCCATACTGCTCAAGCACCTGAGAGACCACCACACCCACCGCCAGGCTTAATCCCTCCAGAGCATTGATACCTGATTCGAAGCGCCAGCCCATTGACACCATGAGGCTCTGCCCCCAGGGCGTCGACCACACCCGGCCACGGCGGCCACGCCCAGCCGTTTGCAGCTCGACGAAGCAGACCTCGCCATGCCCTGCCCCTTGAGAGAAGCGCTCGCGCAGGTATTCGTTGCTTGAAGGAAGCTGATCTTCCACGAACAGTCGCGCCAGCAGGTGGCGGGCATCGGCGGGCAGTCGCTCGACGATTTTGGCGCCATCCAGCGGCTCTAACGGGTGAGCCAACCGGTAGCCACGCCCTTTCACAGCGACCAGCTCTACGCCCAGCGCCTCTAATTTTTTTAGCTGTTTCCACACGGCGGCTCGGGAAACGCCCAGCGCTTCGCCTAATTGTTCACCGGAATGAACCTCGCCATCGCTTAACAAACGCATCAGGTTACCGATGGTCATGTGCTTGCCCCAACTGGGAAAACGCCTATCTTAACGGAAGCGTCACAACAGCGAAAACTGCCGCGTTTAGGTTATTGACTTGCTGCTTTATTTAAGACAGCGCTGGTAGTGGACCACCCCCAGACCCTATAATGCCGCCCTATTTTTCCAGCAGGATCGCGTCGTGATCGAGAATCTTCGCAACATTGCCATCATCGCCCACGTTGACCACGGTAAAACTACCTTGGTAGACAAACTGTTAAGCCAGTCCGGCACGCTCGACCGTAAGGCCGAAGGCCAAGAGCGTATCATGGACTCTAATGACCAGGAGAAGGAGCGTGGTATTACCATCCTGGCCAAAAACACCGCTATTCAGTGGCAGGATGGTAATGGTACGGGCTACCACATCAACATCGTGGACACCCCTGGGCACGCCGACTTCGGTGGCGAAGTTGAGCGTGTTATGTCCATGGTGGACTCGGTTCTACTGCTGGTTGACGCCGTAGACGGCCCGATGCCGCAAACCCGCTTCGTGACACAAAAAGCCTTCTCCCAGGGCCTGAAGCCGATCGTGGTGGTTAACAAAATCGACCGCCCCGGTGCACGCCCTGATTGGGTTATCGACCAGATTTTTGATCTGTTCGACAACCTGGGTGCCACTGACGAACAGCTCGACTTCCCGATTATCTACTGCTCGGCGCTGAACGGTATTGCTGGTATGGATCCGGAAGCGCTGGCCGACAACATGGATCCGATGTTCCAAGCGATTGTGGACATCGTTGAGCCACCGAAAGTTGAAGTAGATGGTCCCTTCCAGATGCAGATTTCTGCCCTGGACTACAACAGCTACGTCGGCGTTATCGGTCTTGGCCGCATTAAGCGCGGTTCTGTGAAGCCTAACCAGCAGATTTCAGTCATCAGTGTTGATGGTACGACTCGGAAAGGCAAAATCGGTCAGGTCATGACCCACATGGGCCTTGAGCGAGTTCAAACCACCGAAGCCACCGCTGGCGATATCGTATGCATCACGGGCATCGAAGACCTGGCCATCTCCGACACTCTGTGTGACCCGAGCGCCGTTGAAGCACTGCCGCCGCTGTCTGTTGATGAGCCGACCGTTTCTATGACCTTCCAGGTCAACGACTCGCCGTTCGCGGGTAAAGATGGCAAGTTCGTCACCAGCCGTAACATCAAAGATCGCCTGGATCAGGAACTGATTCACAACGTTGCCCTGCGCGTCGAGCAAGGCGAAACCCCCGAGAAATTCAAAGTCTCTGGCCGTGGCGAACTGCACCTGTCGGTGTTGATCGAAACCATGCGCCGTGAAGGCTTCGAGCTGGCCGTTGGCCGTCCGGAGGTCATCATCAAAGAGATCGACGGCGTCAAGCAGGAGCCGTACGAGGAGGTGATCATCGACTGCGAGGAGCAGCACCAGGGTGCCATCATGGAGGAGCTCGGCTACCGCAAGGGCGAGCTCACCAACATGAACCCCGACGGCAAGGGCCGGGTACGCCTGGACTTCATGATCCCCGCCCGCGGCCTGATCGGCTTCCGCGGCCAGTTCATGACCCTGACCTCCGGCACCGGCATCCTCACCAGCCGCTTCGACCACTACGGCCCGCTCAAGCCCGACGCCGCTATCGAGCGTCGCAACGGCGTGATGGTCTCCATGGTCGACGGCAAGGCGCTGGCCTACGCGCTCTACACCCTGCAGGATCGCGGCAAGCTGATCATCGACCACGGCACCGAGGTCTACGAGGGCATGCTGGTGGGCATCCACAGCCGCGCCAACGACCTGGTGGTCAACCCCACCAAGGGCAAGAAGCTCGATAACATGCGTGCCTCGGGCAACGACGAGAACATCGTACTGACCCCGCCAGTGAAATTCACTCTGGAGCAGGCCATCGAGTTCCTCGACGACGACGAGCTGGTGGAGGTGACCCCCAACCATATCCGCCTGCGCAAGAAGTTCCTCAAGGAAAACGAGCGCAAGCGCGCCAGCAAGAAGTAAGCCGACCACTGCCGACACAAAGCCCGCCGCCGTGCGGGCTTTTTTATGTAAGTTCTCAGCGTAGCAACCTTTTTCGTACGACAGCCCCTCTGGCCGCGCGTTTTGGTTCATCGCCAAGCGTGATCGTTAACGCACCCTAAACGCTAGTACGCTGGAAAGCGCTGACGTTCTATCGCAAAGTAGCGCTATTCTCAGCGCGCCCTCGGGGTGCTGACATGCCACAGTTCATACAAGTGTTTGGATACTTACCCCATCCTGGCACCCCTATACGGACACTCCTTCACATGAGCGGTCATAACGTTTGGACGCACAAGGGCATCGAATCGGGGCTGCGCATCAGCTTCGCCAAGCCAGAGGCTAGATACCGGCCAACGCAACATCATGGGTTTCAACAATAACATGCGATGGCAGGCGGCCCTGGCCGCCTGCCTGCCGAGGACACCATGCACCCCCTTATCGAAGTACAACATGTCAACAAGGCATTCGGTGGGTTACACGTCATCAACGACTGCTCCATACGCGTGGAGAAGGGCTCGATCACCGGCATGATAGGCCCTAACGGAGCCGGTAAATCGACGCTCTTCAACCTGATCGCCGGGGCGCTGACGCCGGACAGCGGGCAGATCCTGCTCGATGGCGAAGACATCACCACCTTGAGCGCCGACCAGCGTTTCCACAAAGGACTGCTACGCACCTTTCAAATTGCCCACGAGTTCAGCCAGATGAGCGCGCTGGAAAATTTGATGATGGTGCCCCCCCGGCAGGCCGGTGAAAATCTGTTCAATACTTGGTTCAAGCCATCGCTGGTGCGCGAGCAAGAGGCCGAGGTGCGCCGCCGCGCGCTGGAGGTCATCGACTTCGTCGGCCTACACCATGTGCGCAACGAACTTGCGGGCAATCTCTCCGGCGGACAGAAGAAGCTTCTGGAGCTTGGCCGCACCATGATGACCGATGCCAAGATCGTCCTGCTCGATGAAATCGCTGCGGGGGTGAACCGTACGCTTCTTGGCGATTTAATGGGCAATATCGAGCGGCTCAACCGTGAGATGGGCTACACCTTCCTGGTCATCGAGCACGACATGGACATGATTTCGCGGCTCTGCGATCCGGTCATCGTACTGGCCCAGGGCAGCGTCATGATGGAAGGACACATCGAAGCGATACAGAACGACCCGGCAGTCATCGAGGCCTACTTCGGCTCGGATGCCGCCTGACCCCGGCAATACGCTTCACACCGTCACGACCAACAGCCCACCCACGGCTACAACAACATGATCGCGTCTGGAGACCCCAGCGCGACGCTTGCTGAGACGCGTTTATGTCATCGATACAGGCATCCCCCCAGCCACTGCTTGAAGCACGCGACGTGCACGGCGGTTATGGCAGTATGAACATTTTGAACGGGGTCGATATGACTCTGTATGCCGACGAGGTCGGCGTCATCGTCGGCCCCAACGGCGCGGGAAAATCCACCATGCTCAAAGCCGTATTTGGGCTTCTGAACGTCAACCAGGGCGAAATCCTGCTCAACGGCCAACCCATCCACAATTTACCGCCCAACCAACTCGTGGAGCGAGGCATGGGCTTCGTCCCCCAGGAGAAAAACGTCTTCCCCAGCCTCTCGGTGAAAGAGAACCTAGAGATGGGCGCCTACCTGAAGCCGCAGAACGTCAAGCGCATGCTGGAACAGGTGTACGACTTCTTCCCGCCGTTGGTCGAGAAGCGCCACCAGCCGGCGGGCGAGCTCTCCGGCGGCCAGCGCCAGATGGTGGCCATGGGTCGTGCACTGATGGCAGAGCCCAGCCTGCTGCTGCTAGACGAGCCCACGGCCGGATTATCGCCACTCTATATGAATGAGATATTTGATCGCGTAAAGAAGATCAACGCCGCAGGTGTGGGCATCTTGATGGTCGAGCAGAACGCCAAGCAGGCCTTGGCGATTGCCGATAAAGGCTTTGTCCTGGCAGCAGGCCAGAACCGCTTTACGGATACCGGGGCGGCTCTGCTGGCCGACCCCGATGTCGCCAAAAGCTTTTTGGGCGGCTAGCCCGGGGGAGAAACGCGTGAACGAACTGGCTTTTTTCATTAATAACGTGGTGATTGCGGGCAGCGTCACCGGCTCGATTTATGCCATTGGCGCGATTGGCGTGACGCTGATTTTCAGCATCATGCGTTTTGCCCACTTTGCCCATGCCGACATGATGACCTTCGGTGCTTTCATGGTGCTGCTGCTCACCACCGCTTTCCCTGCCGTCGGCGCCAGCATTGGCGTCCCCACGGCGCTGATCATGCTGCCCCTGGCGATGCTACTCACTGCCCTACTCGCCGTCGGCATCGATAAGGCCTTCTATAAGCCGCTACGCGCCCATGGCGTCAAGCCCATCGTCATGGTGATTGGCTCGCTGGGGGTCACACTGATGCTACAGGGCTTGATTCGCTTGTTCTCGGGTACCGGCGGGCAAAGTCTGTATGTCGATGACCGCAAAGAGATCTTTCGTCTAGCGCTACCGTTCGAAGGCGCGCGGGCACCGATCGTGATCACCGAACCGCAGATCTATCTGTTCGTGATCACCATCGTTGCGGTGATGGCGCTCCACCTGTTCCTCAACCGTTCACGGTTAGGCAAAGCCATGCGCGCCATGTCGGATAATCCGGAGCTGGCTCAGGCATCGGGCATTAATACCAATACCATCGTGGCGGTCACCTGGGTGATTGCGGGCGGCCTCGCAGCAATTGCGGGCACGCTGCTCTCGTTGGACGTGACCTTCAAGCCCGATCTCAGCTTCTTCCTGCTGCTACCGATTTTCGCGGCGGCCATCGTCGGCGGGGTGGGCCACCCGTATGGCGCGATTGCCGGTGGGTTCGTGGTGGGCTTTGCCGAAACCTTGGCCGTCTTCAACTGGAACGTGTTGCTACGCCCCTTCCAAGACAGTTTTCCCGAGTGGCTGGCGCTGCCGTCGAATCTTGCCTTCGTGGGCACTGAATACAAAATCGTGGTGCCGTTCTTCATTCTGGTGGCCATCCTGGTGTGGCGCCCGACCGGCCTGTTCAAAGGCAAGGTGATCTAATGAGCCATCCAACCAATACTCGCAACCCGGCCTACACGCCGAAAGACGCCACCCCGCAGCGCCGCTTCCCGCTGCGCGAACTGGTGCTGTTTGGTGCGCTGCTCCTCGCTGTTTTGGCGGTGTATGCCCTGATGGGTGCGGCCTACAGCACGCGCATGCTGGTCGAAGCCGCCTGTTACGCCATTCTCGCTTTAGGCCTGACGATTCAGTGGGGCTACGCCGGACAGTTCAATGCCGGGGTGATGGGTTTCGTCGCCCTCGGCGGCTTCTGCGCCATGCTGTTTAGCGTACCGGTCAACGACGCCTTTTGGGGTACCGAGCTGCCGGGTGAGCTCGGCCAAGTGCTGCTCTATGGCCTTGCGGCCACGGTCGTGGTCATCGGTGCCACCAAACTCGACCGCTTGGGTGTGCCCAAAACGCTGCGCACCGTGATCGCCGTAGTGCTGGCGGTGGTACTTTACCTCGTCGTGATCAGTCTGCTACGCGATGTGACCAGCCAAATTCAGTCCCAGGCGGGCTTTGTGGGTGGGTTTGGACTGCCGCCTTGGGTGGGCTGGATCGTCGGCGGCGCGCTGGCTGGTGGCGTGGGCTACTTCATCGGCCATGTGTGTCTTGGGCTGCGCAGCGACTACTTGGCGATTGCCACCCTGGGCATTGCCGAGATCATCAAGGCGTTTTTGAAAAACTCCGACTGGCTCACCCGCGGCACGGCCACGGTCTCGCCGCTGCCTTGGCCCACGCCTGGCCCTGCCGAACTCGGCTTTACCCTTTCCCGAGCGATTTACCTGTCGGTGACGGCGGTGGTCATTGCGGTGATCTTCTTCCTGCTGCACCGTGCTTATCACGCCCCTTGGGGGCGAATGATTCGCGCGATTCGCGATAACGAAATTTCATCGGCGGCCATGGGGAAGGACATCAACAAGCGTCGCCTGGAGATTTTCGTGCTGGGCTGCATTTTGATGGGCCTAGGGGGCGGCATGTTGGGCACGTTCAACAGCCTGTTCGACCCGCAGGGCTACCTACCGCTGAACCACACCTTTCTGGTGCTGGTGATGGTCATCCTGGGCGGCCCCGGCAATAACCTGGGCACCATTTTTGGGGCGGTGGCCGTCTACATCATCTGGATCATGTCCGAGCCGCTGGCGCTGTTTTTGATGGAGCTGTTCGTCGCGCTCGGAGAGAACGCCTTTGGCTGGGAGGCACCCAGCAATATGGACAGCCGAGCGCTACAGGCGAGGGTCTTAGTGATCGGCATGCTGATTACCCTGGTACTGCGCTTTGCGCCCAAAGGGCTGCTGCCTGAAAAGATCAAAAGCCACGGCTAAAGCCTCTAGCCCCATAAAGAACGCCCCGCTCATTGAGCGGGGCGTTTTTGCTATCGGCAGATGGTAAGTAATTACAGATCCACCTGCCCTTTGCTGGTAAAGGTGCCGTTCTCTACGGCCATCTCGAGCACTACCCCCGGTACGTCGCCGTTGTCATCGAACTCGTGGGAGCCAGAGGCACCCTCGTAGTTAATGTCGGTACCGGCAGCGATCAGCTCGACCGCTTTTTCCCACTCGCCCGGCAGAATCACTTCACCCGGCGCGCTGGAAACGTTACGCAGTGCTTCGGAAAGCCCTTCACGGTCGGCGCTGCCGTTCTGCTCGATGGCTAGCGCAATCAGGAAGGCGGCATCGTACGCCTGGGCTGCAAACACGGCGCTGGGATCGATATCCGCCTCAGTCGCTGCATTGTTAAAAATTTCGGTGCCGGGTAACTCTGGGCTGCCGGGGCGGGTGGCAATCATGCCATCCAGCACGTCGGCACCAATCGCCTCGACTAAGCTGTCACCTACCATGCCGTCGGCCCCCACGTACTGGGTGAACATGCCGCTCTCGTAGGCCTGGCGTAGCACCGTTTGGCCGGAGGTATCGGCATACGCCAGCACGACGAGGGTATCGGCGCCGCTGGCGGAGAGTGAGCCCAGCTCCGAACGGTAGTCGGCACGATTATCTTCGTGGGCGAGGTTCTCGGCGACTTCGCCGCCACCGGCGGTAAACGCGGCGCTAAAGGCGTCCGACAGACCACGGCCATAGTCGTTGTTCACAAAGGTGACCGCGACATAGTCGATGCCTTTATCCAGCAGCAGCTTAGCCAGAATTTCACCCTGGAAAGCATCGGAAGGCACGGTGCGGAACACCAGATCATTGTCGTCCAACTCGGATACCGCAGGCGCGGTCGATGCCGGAGACACCATCAGCACACCGCCGGGAATCGCGGCATTGTTAGCAGCGGCAATCGTGGCACCGGTACACAGCGCGCCGACAATAGCGGTCACGTTTTCAGAGTTCACCATGCGGTCGGCGGCGTTAGAAGCGGCCGATGCGTCGGAACAGGTGGTATCACCCGAGGGCATTTCGAGGGTTTGCCCACCTAAAATACCGCCCTGTTCGTTGACTTGCTTAACCGCCAGCTGAGCACCTGCAAAGATCGGCGGCGTCAGACTCTCAATTCCCCCGGTAAAGCCGCCCAAGAAGCCAACTTTGACCTCCGCCTGGGCCATCCCGGTTAAGGCAAGTGATGAAGCCGCTACGGCAATGGCTAATGCGCGCTTATTAATCATATTGTTTGTCGCTCCCAGTGTGTTAAGTGCCCCGACTGTCCAGCGCAGGGCTTCCCTTAATCTGGAACCATCGCGCCAAAAACACAAGCAACGGTTTCTAACGCTCGTGGTTTTCTGACGCCGACGCGTCTAGTCGCTCTGCCAAGCGCTTCTGGCGGCGCTTGTTGCGGTACATACGCACCAGCGCAATGACCAGTGCACACGCCACCATGGCGGCCAGCACGCCGCCCTGCCAGGGGCGTGCGGCGTCGCCGAGGACGGTTTCGAGGGTAATGATGAGCGCCAGGCCAAGTGCCTGGGTACCTATGGCCAGGGCGCGCAGGGTGTCAAAAGAGGATTGCGGCATCGACATCTCCGTCATGTGAAGCGTGCATGGTATGGTTGCCCAGTGTACCTGCTTATCGGAACGACTATGAATGCCATTGCTCTCGGTCCACTGCTGATTTCCACTCCCCGCCTCTATGCGTTTGGCTGTGCACTGCTGCTTTTATTAAGCAGCCGCTTCCTGCTGGGGCTGTCTACCAAGCAGCATGGCCGCTGGTTTAATGGCTTGCTGGTGGTGTGGCTATTAGCAGCGCGCGTCACGTTTGTGGCCTTCAACTGGGAGAGCTACAGCGCCACCCCACTCGACGCCCTGAAGGTATGGCAACCGGGCTATCACGCGCTTGGTGGGCTACTTGCCGGTTTACTGTGGACCGCCTGGACGCTGCGTGCACGTCTGCTGGCGATGATCGGCGGACTCGCCATGACGGTGGGGGCCGTTAGCCTCTGGTTGGTGCTGGTCACGCTGGCCCCGCTAGGCCAGCAATTTGCCGTGGCATCGCTGCCCGACGTCACCCTGGAAGATCTCGATGGAAACGCGGTTAGTCTCTCCTCGCTGACGAATCAAGATGAGCTCATTATCGTGAATTTATGGGCCACCTGGTGTCCCCCCTGCCTGCGTGAAATGCCGCTGCTGGAAGAGGCCGACCAGCGCGAGGGCGTTACTGTCGTGGTGGCCAATCAGGGCGAGGACTTACTACCTATCGCACGCTACCTAGACGAGCAGTCGCTGAGCTTTCGCTACCCGTTGCGCGACCCACAGCAAACCCTAATGGCCCAGTTTCAAGCCCCAGGCCTCCCCACTACTGTGCTATTTGACCAGACAGGCAAGACGCTGGACGTTCATGTGGGAGAGCTCACTCGAGCGCAGTTAGAGCGCTGGTTAAGCGATTGACCACGATAGACCTTAATACCCCCGCTGCTTTGCGTTAGAATCCCCCGCCCTGTTTGCCACTGGTGACCTGCCCAGCGGCGCACGACCGATTTTGACGACTTCCTCGAGGCATCATGAGCGATTTTTCTCCCGGCCAGCGCTGGATTAGCGACGGCGAGGCTGAGCTTGGACTCGGCACCGTGCTTAACTGCGACGCCCGTAGCGTTACCATCTTGTTCAGTGCCAGCCAGGAAACCCGCACCTACAACACCCGTCAAGCACCGCTCACCCGCGTCATGTTCGGCAGCGGCGACCGCGTGCTCTCTGCCGACGGCTGGCAGATGATCGTTGATGACAGCAAAGAGACCCGCGGCCTGATCACCTACATTGGTGAAGATAGCGAAGGCAACCTGCGCGAACTGCCTGAGGCGAAGCTGGCCGACACCATGCAGTTTGACCAAGCCCGTGACCGCCTGCTGACCGGTCAGGTAGACCGTAACGACTGGTTTGATCTGCGCTTTCGTACGTTGCACCACTATCAGCGCATTGAGCAGCACAGCGCGCTGGGCTTTGCTGGGCCGCGTATTGATCTCATTCCCCACCAGCTCTATATCGCCGACGAAGTGGCCGGACGCCATGCGCCGCGGGTACTGCTGGCCGACGAGGTAGGCCTGGGCAAAACCATTGAGGCGGGCTTGATTCTCCACCGCCTGCTGCTGGCAGGCCGGGTAGAGCGCGCGCTGATTCTGGTGCCCGACAGCCTGACCCACCAGTGGCTGGTAGAGCTGCTGCGCCGTTTCTCACTAAACGTGACACTGCTGGACGAGCACCAGAGCCAAGCCCACGGCAGCACCAACCCGTTCGAGAGCGCCCAGCTCGTGCTGGCCAGCCAAGGCTGGCTGTTCGCCAACATTCATCGCCAGGACCAAGCCCTGGCCAGCCGCTTCGACCTGCTGATTGTCGATGAAGCGCATCACCTGGACTGGAGCCCAGAAAGCAGCGGCCCCGGCTACCAGTGCGTGGAACAGCTCGCCTCTGAGATCCCGGGCTTGCTGCTGCTCACCGCCACGCCAGAACAGATGGGGCTGGAGAGCCACTTCGCGCGCCTGCGCCTGCTGGATGCCGAGCGCTACCACGATATCGAGCGCTTCAAAGAGGAGGAGCAGCACTACGTGGCGGTGGCCGAGGCCATCGATGCTCTCGAGGAACTGCCCCAGACCGCGAGCGCCCGTGAACGCGTCGCCGCCGTAGCCGACGACCGAGATAGCCAAGCGCTGCTCGCCACGCTGTGCCACCCAGAGGCAAGCCCTGAGCAGCAGGACGCCGCCCGCGCCCAGCTGCGCGATGCGCTGTTAGACCGCCATGGCACCGGCCGCGTGATGTTCCGCAACAGCCGCCGTCACGTAGGCGGCTTCCCCGAGCGACGCCTGCATCAGGCATCACTGGAACTGCCGTCGGCTTACCGCCGCGTGCTGCGCCGCCTGGAGCGCGACGACGACTACCTGGACGAGCTGCTGATCGAAACCGGCATGGACCACCCGGATGTACTGATCTACCCGGACGCCATGTACCGCGAGTTAAGCAACGATCCGCTGAACACCGAGTCCTGGTGGCATATCGACCCACGCGTCAACTGGCTGCTGGAAAAACTCAGCGACGACAGTGAATCCGGCTTTGCCAACGACAAAGTGCTGGTGATTGCCCACCATCGCGAAACCGCCGAAGGGCTCGCGGAGGGCCTGCGGGTCTTGGGCGGCTACCATGCGCCGGTCTTCCACGAAGGCCTGTCACTGATAGAGCGCGACCGGGCCGCCGCCGCGTTTGCCGATGAAGAGGATGGCTGCCAGGTGTTGGTGTGTTCTGAGATTGGCTCCGAAGGGCGTAACTTCCAATTCTGCCGCCACCTGGTGATGTTTGACATGCCGCAGCATCCCGACCAGCTAGAGCAGCGCATTGGCCGTCTGGATCGGATCGGCCAGCGCCATGCCATCGAGCTGCACGTGCCCAACTTCACCGGCAGCCCCGGCGAGCGCTTGCTGCGCTGGTACCACGAAGGCATGGACGCGTTCAGCGCGCCCCATGGGGTGGGCAGCGACCTGTTCGATGCCTTTGGCGATGCCCTGGCCGATGCGCTGCTCGACGATGAAGCGCTCGACGAGATTATCGAAGAGACGCGCGAGATGTTCACTGCCAAGCTCGCCGAGCGGGATGCGGGTCGCAACCGCCTGCTGGAGCTTAATGCTTGCCGCCCAGCACGAGCACAGCAGGTGATTGAGGCGGTACGCGAGCTGGACGAGGACCCGGCACTGCCCCGCTACGTGGAGCGCGCGCTGGATATCTTCGGCGTCGATAGCCAGGAGATCGGCAATGGCCTGCTCTACCTTCAGCCCAGCCAGCACATGCTGGATGGCCTGCCGGGGCTGGTCAAAGGCGAAGAGGGCTTTTCCGCCACCTATAGCCGCGCTCAGGCGCTGGCACGGGATGATGTTCAGCGGCTCTCCTGGGAGCACCCGCTGCTGCGCGAAATGATGGGCCGCATTCTCGACGGCACCATGGGCAACACGGCGCTGGCGCTGCTGCGCCACCCAGCGATCCCCAGCGGGCGCTTAATGGCGGAACTGGTGTTCCGCACCCACTGCCCGGCACCCAAATCGCTGCACCTGAACCGCTTTTTGCCACCCACCGCCGTGCGGGTACTGTTGGATGAATCAGGGGCTAACCTGACCAGCAAGATCTCCTTCACCGGGCTGGGCAAAAATCTGCAGAAGGTGAACAAGTCGCTGGCGCGGGACTTGATCAAAAGCCGCCATGACCAGTTACGCGAACTCCTCACCCAAGGGGAAGGCGAAGCCGAACGGGAGCTGCCGAGCATTGTTGAGGCCGCTGAAACCCGTATGCGTGCCCAACTGGATGCCGAACTGGCCCGCCTGACGGCGCTGGCAGAGCACAATCCGGCAGTACGCAGCGAAGAGCTGGAAGCGCTGAAACAGGAGCGCCAAGCACTGAGCAACGCGATTGAGAATACCCGCCTGCGGCTTGACTCCGTACGGGTCATTATCACCGTCGACCCGAACGCTTAAACCAGGCAAGTACCCGCTGGTGGCGCTATAAAATTGCCGCCAGCGCTTGCTTCAGCGTCGGGTATTGGAAATGAAAGCCTGCCTCGCTCAAGCGCGCCGGGCGCATATCCGCACCGGTAAGCAGCAGTTGTGACATCTCCCCAAAGCCCGCTTTCAGCACAAAAGCGGGCACCGGAAACATGGCCGGACGATGCAGCTGCTTGGCCAGCGCTTGGGTGAATTCGGCGTTGGTCACCGGATGCGGTGCGCTGCCGTTAAAGGCACCTGACAAGGTCGGCTCGTTGATCAGAAACATAATCGCCGCTACCAAGTCATCCCGGTGAATCCAGGGCATGAACTGTGTGCCATCGCCAAATCGCCCGCCTAATCCCAGCTTGAACGGTGGCAGCATTTTCTGCAGCGTACCGCCTCCCGCCTCTAGCACTAAGCCAATCCGTAAAACTGCTAGCCTAACCCCCATGGCTTCAATCGGTTTTGCCGCGGCTTCCCATTGGGCGCAGAGCCGATGGGCGAACTCATCATGAGGGGACGTGGATTCATCCACCACTTTGCTGCCCTGATCACCGTAATAGCCCATGGCCGAACCGCTCACCATCACTTTCGGTAAGGGCTGACCATTGGCCGCCAGCTGCTCACAGAGCGCAATCAGCTGCTGAGTACTTTCCACCCGTGAACGAATCAGCCGCTCTTTCTGCTCGGCGCTCCAGCGCTTTGCCGCGATGGACTCCCCCGCTAGGTTTACCAACGCATCCGGCGGTGTATCCACAAAGGCTTGGGCACTATCACGGATATCGCATGCCTTGGGTAGTTTTCCCCGCACGTCGTGGGGCGTGCGAGATACCACCTGTACATCGTGCCCCTGGGCAATGAGCTGTTGGCAGAGCCGTTGGCCTACAAAGCCGCTTCCCCCGGTAATTAATACCCGCATGGTGTCACTCCTTTGGCGTTGGACGTCACTTGCGCCAGCGTAGTCGCCACTACTGATCCATCAGATGGTTGATATCAAAAAGTGGTCACCGCACCGTCGCGCACGTTGCATAGCGCTTAATTGTACAATATTTATACATAACTGCTACAATAAATTTAGTTGAGCACTACCTTACTCGCGAGGATTTATGGCTGAACCGGCAAGTGTAACCTTCACTCCCTCCACCGCGCCCACCTTTGCGAGCAAAGTTGCCGACTGAACAGTATGGCCACTTCGATCATGTGGTGATCAGCGCGCCGCCTCCCCAGGCAAAAGCGCTGCGGGCAGTCAGTCATTCTTATACAGCGAGCGCGGTTTATGGCTATACGGCGGCAGCTTTCGTGGCAGCCGCGTGGAGGATGCATGGCTCTCCGATGACGAGTTGGGAGAGGCATTATTAGGCCGGTCGGTCTAATGGAAGCTAACGCGAGGCTACACCCAAAGGGACACAGCAAAGGTTGTACCTAGTAGCCACAAGTTGTACAAAGGTGCCTATAATAGCGTGACCCTATCTAACCGATTAGGTGCTATTCAGCAAACCGCTACACGACTAAGTGGCCTAGCGCCGAACTGGCGCGACAACACGGCCACCGCAATTATTGACAGACCCCTGCAGCGCTTGTTGCAGGCAACCAAGAGGCAATGGCGCCCATGAGCAACAAGGCGACCCACCCACCCGATACCCCGCTCTATCCGATTCGGGAAGTTTCCCGCTTAACGGGTGTGAACTCGGTCACCCTGCGCGCCTGGGAGCGACGCTACGGATTAATTCGCCCACAGCGGACCCCTAAGGGTCACCGGCTCTATGCCCAGGACGATATCAGCCGTATTGAACGCATTCTCCAGTGGCTCAACCGAGGCGTGCCGGTCAGCCAGGTCGCCGACCTGCTTGACCAGCCCGAAACGGTAGAGGCCCCCGCCCCAGATGCTGGGGACTGGTCTAGCCAGCGCCAGCAGCTTCTGGCGGTCATTGAAGCCGTCGACCTTCCCAAGCTGGAAGCACTCTACAATCAAAGCCTAGCGCTCTATCCGCTAAGCGTGGCGATTAACGAGCTGTGGCAGCCCGTCATTCTAACCCTAGAAGCTAAATGGGCGGCGCAGCCAGATGACTTGGTGCGCCGCACCTTTGAGGCCTTTTTGCGTAGTCAGGTGGGTATTCGCCTGCACTACGCCAACCAGGCAACCCGCGGCCCGCTGATTCTGCTCAGCGCCATGCCCGACGATCCTGGCCCGCTGTGGGTACTGATGTGTGCACTGATGGCCAGCGAGCAGGGCTACCGAGTCCAGCTGTTTGATCATTCGCTGGCACTCGAAGACCTTGCACAAGCGGTGTCTCGCCTGCACTCCTCAATGGTTCTGCTCTCTAGCGGCCAGCGGGAATGCGACAACTATATTCGCGTAGCGCTACCCAAAGCCGCTGAAGCGCTGGGCGTGCCTATCGGCGTATGCGGTGAAGTCGCGCGCCTGCGTGAGAACGATCTGCGCGACGGTCCTGTTCATATGCTGGGCGACGACCTACCCCAGGCGATCGCCCGGCTACGCCCTCTGCTGCGTGAATCAGGCATTCTTTAAGCGCACGAAAAGTCGCCAATCTAAGGGCTTTGCATGAACCTGCAGCTTGTTTGGTTTCGCAGCGATCTACGTATTCATGACAATTCCGCACTCGCCGCCGCTGCCGCCAAAGGGCCGGTAGTGGCGGTTTTTTTGCGTAGCATTGAGCAGTGGCGTTACCACGGCCACGGCGCAAATAAGCTCGATTTCTGGGCGCGTGGTGTTAGCGCGCTTAAGGCCTCGCTCAATGGCTTGAATATTCCGCTGTTGCATCGCGATATTGGGCGTTTCGACGACGCCCCCAAGGCGCTTTTAGAGATTGCCCGCGAGCATGGCATCAAGCAGCTCCACTTCAATTATGAGTATCCGCTGAACGAGCAGCGCCGCGACCAGTCGGTACTGGAGACTTTTCAGCAGGCCGGTATTACCGCCCAAGGCCATCACGACGCGGTGGCGTTTGCCCCCGGTACCTTGCTGACAGGCAAAGGCGACTACTACGGCGTCTTCACCCCGTTTTCAAAAGCGTGGCACAAGCATGTTACCGCCGAGCAGTTAGCCCTGCGCGACACGCCCAGCGCGCAGTCACCGCTAGCCATTGACAGTGATCCATTACCCGCACTGCCAACGCTAGATGATGAGCCGCTGGATGGGCGTCTCTGGCCTGCGGGTGAAAATGCTGCCAGCGATAACCTTGAGCGTTTTTTACGCTTTCGGGGGCGTCACTATAAAGATCAGCGTGACTTTCCTAAGGTGCGCGGCACGAGCGAGCTTTCGCCCTACTTAGCGCTGGGCGTTATTTCCCACCGCCAGTGCCTGCAAGCGGTCATGAGCGAAAATGGCGGGCACCTTGCCGATGGCGATGCAGGCCTTACCACCTGGGTAAACGAACTCATCTGGCGCGAGTTTTATCAGCATGTAGCGGTCGGCTTTCCTCAGGTATGCCGCTACCAGCCGTTTCAAGCGCACACCAAGCAGTTGCAATGGCGGGATGACAACGAAGGGTTTGCCGCCTGGTGCGAAGGCCGCACCGGTTATCCGGTTGTGGATGCCGCCATGCGCCAGCTAGTGACGACCGGCTGGATGCACAATCGCCTGCGAATGATTACGGCCATGTTTCTCAGCAAGCATCTGCTGATTGACTGGCGGCGGGGCGAAGCCTTTTTTATGCGTCACTTGGTCGATGGCGAGTTTTGCGCCAATAACGGCGGCTGGCAGTGGGCAGCCTCAACGGGTACCGATGCGGCACCTTACTTCCGCATTTTCAACCCCACGACCCAATCCACGCGCTTCGACCCAGGCGGCGAATTTATTGCTCAGTGGCTACCCGAGCTCAAGACGTTGCCTGCCAAAGCGCGCCATGCGCCGCCTCAGGATATGCTCAACCCAATTGACTACCCAGCGCCCATCGTTGACCACAAAGCGGCTCGCCAGCGGGCGCTGAATGCCTTCAAAGTGCTCTCCAAATAACGTTAACCTCAGCACCTCTCCATAGCGGCGTCCCGCTGCTATTTTAGGCGGTGCAGCGCTGGCAAACGTTAGCTTGGCACCGTGGCTACTTCCAGCACAGGCCGTCATCTGGGCAGCGCTCTGCTGGGGCATCAGCCGTTACATTCAGCGTTTAGCCGCTAGCGATTAATTAATGTGCGCCTTCTGCCTGCGGTAGCGGTGCCCAGCGCTGCTCAAGCTCGGCGGCGGGCATCGGTTTAGCAAAGTAAAACCCTTGTACCAGGGTGCAGCCTGCTTCTACCAGGAACTGACACTGGGCCTGGGTTTCGACTCCTTCGGCGATCACTTCCAGCCCCATGCCTTTTGCCATGGCCAGTACCGCTGTAACAATCGCGGCATCTGCTTGGTCGTTGGGCAACTCGCTAATAAAAGCGCGATCTAATTTAATTTTATCTACTGGTAGCCGCTTCAAATATCCCAGCGACGAGTAGCCGGTGCCAAAGTCGTCAATAGCGATTGAGTAGCCAAGCTCTCTTAGTGCCTGCAGACGCGGCCCCATGTCCCCTGCTCGTTCGTCTAGTAACACCGATTCGGTCAGCTCCAAACCAAGTTGTGACGGCTCTAGCTGGTAACGCTCAAGACAGGTGGCAAGCTGGGTTTCTAGATCGCCCTGAAAGAGCTGAAGGGCAGAGATATTGACCCAAACAATGGTCTTCGGCATGCCGCTATTTTGCCAATGCGCTTGCTGAGCACAGGCCTTTTCGATCACCCAACTGCCTAACTCTGCCATCAAGCCGTGACGCTCGGCCAGGGGAATAAACTCCCCCGGCGATATCATGCCACCTTTGGGGTGACGCCAGCGCAGCAGTGCTTCCATACCTACCAACTCACCGCTACCGGGATGGTGTTGGGTTTGGTAGTGAAGCTCTAACTGGTCACCGGAGATCAGCGCGGCACGCAGGTCGCTGACTAATGCTAATTGGGGATTATCCTGTTTATCCAGCGCGGGGCAAAACCGCAGGCTGTGGTTGCGACCCAGCCGCTTGGCGCTGTAAAGCGCTGACTCTAAACGCTGAAACAGCACGCTGGAATCTTGACCATCTTCCGGCGCACGGCAGCTACCAATGGTGAGGCCTAATCGCAGCGACTGTTCATTAATCTCGAAGGGGCGGCACATATGGTCGCGCAGATTCCCTAGCCACTTGTCGTGGTCATCAAAGGTAGTGGTGCGAATCACCATAAACTCATCACCACCCAGCCGCCCCACTACGCTTCCCGCCATATAGCTGGTGAGCCGCTGGGCAAATCGAGCCAGCAGCCGGTCGCCCTGCTCAACGCCTAAGCTATCGTTAACCGACTTAAGTCCGTCAATATCAATCAGCGCCATATCCAAGCTTTCACCTGCACGCAGGTGGCGCAGCCTGGACGCCATTAAGTCATGCAAGCGACGTCGGTTAGGTAGGCCTGTTAGCGGATCTTCATAGCCGATACGCCTTAAATCGTTTTCACGAGCTTTTTGTGCCGAAATATCGGAGAACCAGCTGATAAAGTGGGTGATTTTGCCTCGCTTGTCGGTGACGGCACGCACTTTGAGCCATTCAGGGTACTCATCGCCATGTTTGCGACGGTTCCACATTTCGCCTTCCCAGCGCCCAGTGGCTTTTAGGGTGCTCCAAAAGTTTTCATAAAACGCTTTGTCATGGCGCTGAGCCGCCAGGGTGTCTAGTTTTCGGCCTATCATCTCTTGGCTTTCATAACCGGTAATTTCGGTAAACGCCGGATTCACCGCTAGCACACGGTTTTGGACATCACTAATGACCACCGCATCACCAGACAACCCCAACGCATCCTGTGAAAGACGCAGGCGCAGACGCTGCAGACGCACTTGGTTCCAAGCATCCCACAAGCCTAAAGTAACGAAGCTAGCCGCGACCATACGCAGCGCCGCATCGGGGATCCACACGCAGGCAGGTAGCGCCATCAGCGCCACCCATACCAACGGGCGATTAAGAGAGACAGGCAGCCACATGGCGATTCTTGTTGTCCTGATCAGTCACTAACAAAAACAAACGATGACGACATCATGCCGTCTCACTAAAATCTTGGATAGAGCATATTACGTCAATACACCGTTTATTGGGCGAATTCACTAATCCGAACAACACAATAAGGCAACCTGGATTATCGACAACCCATTAAAAAGTGTTAGAACGTTACGATAAGCCGCTCGCGACGTGCATTCAGCGGTTTCGGGAAGTAGACTAGGCGCAACAATCATCTTCATACTCGGAACGACTCAGTGACCAAGCAACATTCCTTTGATCGCGAAGAACTGCTGGCCTGCTCGCGCGGCGAACTATTTGGCCCCGGCAATGCACAGTTGCCAGCTCCTAACATGCTGATGCTTGATCGCATTAAGCACATTCACGAAGAGGGCGGTGAGCATGGCAAGGGCGAACTGATCGCCGAGCTGGATATCGCACCTGATCTGTGGTTTTTTGATTGCCACTTCCCAGGAGATCCAGTGATGCCCGGCTGCTTAGGGCTTGATGCGATGTGGCAGCTGGTGGGCTTCTATCTGGGATGGCTTGGCCATCCTGGCCGTGGCCGTGCGCTAGGCTGTGGCGAAGTGAAGTTCAGCGGCCAAATTTTGCCCGATGCACAAAAAGTGACGTATCGCATTAATATGAAGCGCGTCATCACTCGTCGGCTTATCCTAGGCATTGCTGACGGCACCGTGTCCGTTGACGGACGCGACATCTACCAGGCTAATGACCTGCGCGTTGGCCTATTCACCTCCACTGCGAATTTCTAACAGGAGGCTCCCATGCGACGAGTGGTAGTCACCGGCCTTGGCATCGTGTCGTGCTTAGGCAACGACCAGCAACAGGTCCTAGACGCGCTCAAAAACGGGCGCAGCGGTATTCGTTTTAAGGAAGAGTACGCTGAGCGTGGCTTCCGTAGCCATGTAGCAGGCAGCGTTGATATCGACTTGGACGCGTTAATCGACCGCAAACTGCGCCGCTTTATGGGCGACGCAGCAGCCTATGCGTATGTCTCCATGGCTCAAGCAGTCGAAGACGCCGGGCTAACTGAAGCCCAGGTTTCTGACGTGCGTACGGGGCTGATTGCAGGCTCGGGGGGTGCATCAAGCGCCAACCAAGTTGAAGCTGCCGACGCCATGCGCGAGAAAGGCCTGCGCCGCGTAGGCCCCTACCGTGTTACCCGCACCATGGGCAGCACAGTGTCTGCGTGCTTGGCAACGCCGTTTAAAATCAAAGGTGTGAATTACTCAATCTCTTCCGCCTGCGCAACCTCAGCTCACTGTATCGGCAATGCCATGGAGCAGATCCAGCTAGGCAAGCAAGATGTGGTATTTGCTGGCGGTGGCGAAGAGGAGCACTGGACGCTGTCGTGTCTGTTCGACGCCATGGGTGCTCTCTCTACGCACTATAACGACACGCCTGACAAGGCTTCTCGCCCCTACGACCAGGCGCGCGACGGCTTTGTGATCGCTGGCGGCGGCGGCATGCTGGTGCTTGAAGAGCTGGAGCATGCCAAAGCTCGTGGCGCGAAGATTTACGGCGAGCTGGTGGGCTATGGCGCAACGTCTGATGGCTACGACATGGTGGCTCCCTCTGGCGAAGGTGCTACACGCTGTATGCACCAAGCGATGGCGACCGTGCAGGGCGATATCGACTATATCAATACCCACGGCACCTCTACGCCGGTTGGTGATATGGCTGAGTTGAAGGCCATCCGCAATGTGTTTGGCAACTCAACGCCTGCTATGAGCTCGACCAAATCGCTAACGGGCCACTCCCTGGGAGCAACAGGCGTACAAGAAGCCATCTACTCACTGTTGATGATGCAGCACAATTTTGTAGCTGCCTCGGCAAACGTTGATCAGCTGGATGAGCAGGCCGATGGCTTCGATATTGTGACCCAGCGTCGCGATAACGTCACCATCGACCGCGTGCTGTCTAATAGCTTTGGCTTTGGCGGTACGAACGCTTGCTTAGTCTTCCAGCGCTATAACGGTTGATCAGCACTTAAGCAGCATAAAAACGGCGCCTTTCGAGGCGCCGTTTTGCGTTATAAAACGATTAGCGAGACGCTGGCCGTGGCACCTCTGAAATTTCCTGTAGCTGACCCTCTATCCAAGCCTCTACATCTTCCAAGACTTCATCGGGAGTACGCCCGGAGGTCTCAATGGGCGCTCCAATGCGCACCCGCAGTACACCCGGGCGCTTGACCCAGTGACGACCAGGCCAGCGCTCACCGGCATTGTGAGCGACGGGAAGCACCGGCACACCGGCTCGGCAAGCAACGACGCTACCGCTTTTGTTATAGCGCTTGCGCACGCCAGGATCTACCCGCGTGCCCTCTGGGAAAATCAGGACAGACAGGCCAGTGCCCAGACGTTCGACGCCCTGCGTCAGCACCTGTTTCATGGCTCGCGCGGGCTTGGAGCGATCCAAACTGATCGGGCGTAGCAAGCGCAGCCCCCACCCAAAAACGGGAATGCGCAGCAGCTCGCGCTTGAGCACGGTGCACACCGGCGGCTTCATCACCTGCAGAAAGAGCGTCTCCCACTCACACTGGTGATTGGCTTGAATGACGCAGGGCCCTGACGGGATATTTTCCCGCCCCTGAATCTCATAGCGCACACCGCAGGCAATGCGGAACCACACCATCAAGAAGTAGTTGTAGAGATTCAATAGCCGATAGCGAGCCGCCAGTGGCAGAAACGGTGCGATGGGTAAAAAAAGCACCCCAATGAGCAGCATGGCAGTGAAATAACCTAAATAAAACAGCAGGCTGCGACCCACATTGATCAAACTGACTCTCCTGTCCCAACGTCATCACGCTGCTGGTCACGGGTTAAACACCACGCATCCAGCATGCGTCCCACTTCCAGCCGCCAAGGTTTTTGATGCACACCAAAAACATCCAACACTCGACGGCAGTTTAATACCCGACGCAGCTTGGCGTCGTGATGATGATTAAGGGCCTGTATCTCCCCTAAATCAATATGTTCGCCACGCCCTTCTAGGTGAGTGGCCAGCTGAGTACGCACCATTGATGTAAAAGTGAACGCACTGACCGGCTCAGTGCCCGCCAAGTGATAGGCTCCCCAGGCGTCAGCGCCGCAGGCCTGCTGCTGTAGCATGCCAATCAACGCCATGGCGACCGCGTCGGCAGAGGTGGGGCAAAACACTACGTCCTCTGCTGCGCGCACCGTCTGCCCCGTGACAAAGCTGTCGATAATTTCACTCAGCCAGGCGTGGCTACCTTCCAAAGCAAACAGCGGCCCTAAGCGCACAATCAGATGGCGGTGGTATTCGGCACGGATACGATCGCCTGTTTGCACCAATCGACGCAAACACTCATCACGTGGGGCAGGCACGACATGCTCATCAATCGGGCTATCAAATCCCTCTTCATAAAGCTGATCCGAGACACACCACACCAGCGCCACGTCTTGGGCTTGGCAGGCATCCACACAGCGATCAACGGCATCCGCATGGGCTTTCACCTCGGCGAGCGTCATGCTCAGCGGGTGCGCCAGCGGGGGAATGAGCACCGCATCGGGCGCTATCGCCTGTAGCTGACTCGGCGAAACAGCAAGGCCTTGCTCAATGACTAGCTCGGTATCCGCGCGCCGGCTCGCTTCACGGGCTAGCGCTAAACTTAAGCAGTGCCCGGCATCTAGTATCAGCAGCTTCAAGACAGCCTCTCCCCCTCAACCCAAAACCGTGGCGGCAACTGCGCCACGCATCGACGAACGTGTGTAAGGTACTTTTTAGAACGGAATTTCGTCGTCGAAATCATCAAAATTGCCCGGATTGGGGGCGCCATAGCTGTTGTTTTGGTTATTCGGTGCCGGCTGCTGCGGCGGCGCGGGCTGTCCACCTCGCTGAGGGGCCCCACCCTGAGGCGGGTAGCCGCCCTGCTGGGGCAGGTTTTGGCCATAGTTCTGTTGAGGAGGCGCTTGCTGAGCCGGGGCCTGCTGAGCGTAGCCACCCTGCGGGGCACCACCGCCCTGGAAGTCGCCGCCACGGCTATCCAGCATTTGCATATCGTTAGCCACGATCTCCGTGCTGTAACGATCTTGACCGTTCTGGTCCTGCCATTTGCGCGTTTGCAGGCGGCCCTCAATATACACTTTTGAGCCTTTTTTAAGGTACTGCTGGGCGATTTCAGCGGTTTTGTTGAATAGCACCACGCGATGCCACTCGGTGCGCTCCTGGCGCTGGCCACTTTGGCGATCCATCCAGGTATCGGAAGTGGCTAGGTTTAAGTTTGCTACCGCTGTGCCAGAAGGGGTGAATCGCACTTCAGGATCTTGGCCCAGGTTGCCAATCAAAATAACTTTGTTAATACCGCGCGCCATGAGGTCGCTCCTTTACGTAATCGGACAAATAACTGAGTAGGTCGCTACCTGCTGTTTTTAGCAGGTGAGCGCTCATTCTTTAGGGTCGCGGCGGTGGAATCAGTTTTGCCAGCGCCGCTTGATCGAGTTCTTTGCGGTTTACCTTCAAATACATGAGGCGCTCCTCCGGCACGACCATCACATCTTCCACACCAACCACGTCGGCAAGATGCTCCATCAATAAGTTGATCGCATCAGGCTGCGTATCGTGTAACGCCACCACCTCGCTGGAGAGCGGCGGAGGAGAAGACATCCGCCACATGGCTACCCACCACGCCAGCGCTAGCACCGCGCAACCAATAAATACCGCGTTAAGCCCCCAGGTATTCGCCAGCAAGCCGCCCAACGTGCCACCTAAAAAAGCGCCGAGAAACTGGCTGGTGGAATACACCCCCATTGCGGTGCCCTTAGCACCCGCTGGGGCCAACTTGCTAAGCATGGAAGGCAGCGTTGCCTCCAGCAAATTAAAGCCGGTAAAGAAAACAAATAGCCAAACAAACAGCCAATGCCCCTGGGAAAGCGACAACCCTAGGCTGGCTAGGCTGGCAGCGATGGCTCCAATCGCCAATAGGCACATCAGCCTCATACGCTGGCGCTTTTCCGCTATGATCACCAGCGGCACCATCGCCACAAAAGAGAGTGCCATAATGCCTAGGTAGGCTAATCCATGGTACTCCACTGCTACCCCCGCATTGAGTAAGCGGAAGGGGATAGCCACAAAGATTGCCATGAGGACAAGATGCAGCGCAAAAATCGATAGATCAAGCCGCCACAAATCCGGCCGGGTAATCACACTTTTAAACTGCTTCCGGTCCAGCCCTACGTCACGGTGGCGTAACCGGCGCGGCGCAGGCGGCACCCAGCGCCAAAGGACTAACAGTCCCACCAATGTTAGGAGTGCGGTAAACCAAAACACCCCAGAGAGCCCCGCCCAGGAGGCTAACCAAGGACCAAGCACCATGGCAATGGCAAACGATACGCCGATCGAAAGGCCAATGGTGGCCATGGCCGCCGTGCGTACCTGCTCGCGGGTTTGATCTGCCAATAGAGCCATTATGGCGGCCGCCACGGCACCGCCCCCCTGAAGGGCGCGACCTAAAATTACCCCGCCAATGCTATCTGCCATGGCCGCTACCACGCTGCCAAAAGCAAAAATCAGCAGCCCCATCGCAATGACACGCTTACGACCAATGCGGTCAGAGAGCAAACCAAACGGGATTTGCAGCGTCGCCTGGGTTAAGCCATAAATGCCTAACGCCACGCCAACCAGTAGCGGCGTAGCGCCTGTCAACGTGTCGGCATAAAGCGCGAGCACCGGCAGAACCATGAACAGTCCCAGCATACGAGACGCATAAAGGCCGGCCAAGCCGCTGATTGCACGGCGTTCAGCGGCCAGCAGCAGTGCGGAAACCTTGCGCATAGTGCCCTTGTGTATGGTGGATGGGCCAGAACGGCCTGAGGTAACCCCCCATTCTAGCGCTTTGTCATCACGCTGGAAACGCCAAGCGCGGTGACGCAGGCAGAGACAGTTTTGCCGGGAAGGGGACAGCAATCGTATAATTACGCTTTTGCCACGCGATTCGAGGTGTTGATGGACAGCATTCTGGTCAGGGGTGCCCGCACCCACAACCTCAAGCAGATCGATGTGGAGCTGCCTCGCGACAAGCTTATCGTCATTACCGGGCTTTCCGGTTCCGGTAAGTCATCGCTGGCGTTTGACACGCTCTATGCCGAGGGGCAGCGTCGCTACGTGGAGTCGCTCTCTACCTATGCACGCCAATTCCTCTCGATGATGGAGAAGCCCGATGTGGACCACATCGAAGGTCTCTCTCCTGCGATCTCTATTGAGCAGAAATCCACCTCCCACAACCCGCGCTCAACCGTGGGCACTATCACCGAAATCTACGACTACCTGCGTCTGCTGTTTGCCCGCGCAGGCACGCCCCGTTGCCCAGAGCACGGTGAAGACTTAGAAGCCCAGACCATTTCGCAGATGGTCGATCAAGTGATGAACCTCGCCGAGGGCACCAAGCTAATGCTGCTGGCCCCTATGGTGAAGGGCCGCAAAGGCGAGCATTTACAATTGCTCAGCGAGCTGCGTGCCCAGGGGTTCGTGCGGGTGCAGATCGACGGTCAAGTGCTCGAACTCGACGACATCGCACCATTGGATAAGCGTAAAAAACACGATATCAGCGTGGTAGTGGACCGCTTTAAAGTGCGCGACGATATCGCCCAGCGCTTAGCGGAATCGTTTGAGACCGCGCTAAACCTGGCCGACGGCACGGCGATGATTCACTTTATGGATGGCGAGCAGGAAGACCTCGCCTTCTCCTCGCGCTTTGCCTGCCCGGTATGTGGCTACTCGCTCTCAGAGCTTGAGCCGCGCATGTTCTCTTTTAACAACCCTGCGGGCGCCTGCCCTACCTGTGATGGCCTCGGCGTTCAGCAGTACTTTGACCCAGATAAGCTGATTAGCCATCCAGAGCTTTCCCTCGCAGAAGGCGTCATTAAAGGCTGGGATCGGCGCAACATTTACTATTTCACCCAGTTGCAGGCACTCGCCAAGCACTACCGCTTCGAGCTGGAAACCCCCTGGCAGGAGCTGGCTCGCCACGAGCGTGAGATCATCCTCAACGGTAGCGGCAATGAGCAAATTCCGTTCGTGTACGTGGGGGATCGCGGCCGCAAAGTCACCCGGGAGCATGCCTTTGAAGGCGTGCTGCCCAACATGCAGCGCCGCTATCGGGAAACCGAATCCAACATGGTGCGTGATGATCTCGCCAAGTATATCGCCGTGCAGCCGTGTACCACCTGCGGCGGCTCGCGGCTGCGCAAAGAGTCGCGCCATGTGTACGTGGATGACCACAACATTGCGGATATCGTTCACCTGCCGATTGGCGACGCGTGGCGCTACTTTGCCGAGCTGGCCCTGCCGGGGCGTAAAGGCGAAATTGCCGACAAGATCGTCAACGAGATTCACGCGCGCCTAGAGTTCCTGGTCAACGTGGGCCTGGACTACCTGAACCTAGAGCGCAGCGCCGACACCCTCTCCGGCGGCGAAGCCCAGCGTATCCGTCTGGCTAGCCAAATCGGCGCGGGGCTGGTGGGCGTCATGTACATTCTGGACGAGCCCTCTATCGGCCTGCATCAGCGGGACAATGACCGCCTGTTGAAAACCCTGGAGCGACTGCGCGACCTGGGCAATACCGTGATTGTGGTCGAACACGACGAAGACGCCATTCGCGCGGCAGACCATGTGCTGGATATCGGCCCCGGTGCTGGTGTGCATGGCGGTGAAATCGTCGCCCAAGGCACGCCCCAGCAAGTGATGGATAACCCCAACTCGCTCACCGGTCAGTATCTTTCCGGCACTCGTGAAATCGCCGTGCCGCCCTACCGTATTCCCAGCAATCCGGAAAAGCAGTTGGTCGTGCGCGGCGCGACAGGCAATAACCTGCAAAACGTCACGCTGAGCCTGCCTTTGGGGCTGTTTATTGCCGTGACGGGGGTTTCTGGCTCGGGTAAATCAACGCTGATTAACGGCACGCTGATGCCCATTGCCGCCCGTGAGCTTAACCGCGCCACCACCTTGACCCCAGCGCCCTATGAGAAGGTTGAAGGGCTTGATCAGCTCGATAAAGTGATCGATATCGACCAGAGCCCCATTGGCCGTACGCCGCGCTCTAACCCTGCGACGTACACCGGTATTTTCACGCCCATTCGCGAGCTATTTGCGGGTACCCAAGAGGCGCGCTCACGGGGCTATAAGCCGGGCCGCTTCAGCTTTAACGTTAAGGGCGGGCGCTGTGAAGCGTGTCAGGGCGAGGGCATGATCAAGGTAGAGATGCACTTCCTGCCGGATATCTACGTACCCTGCGATGTATGTAAAGGTAAGCGTTACAACCGCGAAACGCTGGATATTCACTATAAAGGCAAGACCATCCACGAAGTGCTGGAAATGACCGTGGAAGACGCGCTGGCATTCTTCAGCCCGGTGCCCGCCATTGCCCGCCGCCTGCAAACGCTAATGGACGTAGGGCTCTCGTATATTCGCTTAGGGCAAAGCGCCACCACGTTATCCGGCGGTGAAGCACAGCGTGTCAAACTGGCCCGAGAGCTAGCTAAGCGCGACACCGGCAAAACGCTCTACATTTTGGATGAACCTACCACAGGCCTACATTTTGAAGATATTCGCCAGCTGCTGACCGTACTCCACCGACTGCGCGATCACGGCAATACGATTGTCGTGATTGAGCACAACTTGGATGTGATCAAAACCGCCGACTGGCTCATTGATCTTGGACCGGAAGGTGGCTCTGGCGGCGGGCAAATTATTGCTGAGGGCACGCCCGAGCAGATTGCCAAGCAGAGCGTTTCGCATACCGGGCGCTTCCTGGCGCCACTACTGGAGCGGGCCAAACGCGCATCATCCACTTCCTAGCGCTTAGCTACCCGGTGCCCGAAGCCAATCACGATATTAGTGGCCAATTCCGCCTGCCGCTCTCCCAGGAGCAGCTGGCGGACATTCTAGGCTTAAGTCCAGTACACGTGATCCGTACTTTTAGTGCGCTCAGCGAAGATGGGCTGGTGTTTCGCGACCGCCATCATGTCTCAATCCCCAACCTTGAAGCGCTGGCCACGGAAGGGGAATTTGATGACTGCTACCTTACCGATAATATCAGGCCGTTATTTGACGAGTGATGCCAGCGGCTAGCCGCACTTTGACCAGCCGCACCCGGCATAACAGGTTGGGCAGCCATCCATCATGATCAAATCACCCCGACACTCAGGGCACGTGCCTACCGTAGCGGGGCCACCGCTTGCTTCACCAGAAGACGATGCGCCGGCAGAGTCTTCAGCCGCCGGGGGCTCCTCCGGCTGCCAGGCATGTCCATGCTGCATGCGGTGCGCATAGCGTGCAACCAGCGTCTCCACCGGCACTTGGTGGCCGTCCTGATCCAGAAAGCCACGCCGATAGAGAATCTGCTGAATCGACCAAGCAATCGCCGCCACTTCAGAATCGTGAAACATGGGCTTATTCCAGCGATTCATGCCACAGCGCACCAAGCCTTTGTCCCAGGCGACTTTGCGCAGGTCTGCCACGGCTTGAGTGACATAGCCCCCACGCGCTGCAAGCGACAGGCTGCGCATGGTCGCAGTAATCCACTGGTGCTCGCTGGAGAGCTGGCCCGAGGGAAAGAAGAACTCCACCGGACGCTCAATCACCACACGCTGGCCGCCAATCACGCCTTCCACTGGCATAAACGAGACCAGCAAGTAGACCTTCTTGCGCCCTTCAGCCCCCACATAAGAGATTTTTTCAGACACTGCTTCCAGTGTGCCTTCCGGGCGCGATGGAATGCGGACCGTTAATGGGTCTTCATCTGGTAGCTCCGGTGCAGGCGCGGGCTGCCCTTGTTGCTTAATACGGTAACCGACAATTTTCGACGTAATTTCAACCGCCATAACGTTCTCCCCAGTTCTTTAGACAGCTCATCAAGCTAAGCCTTGCTTGCGCTTACGATTACCATTTGCCGTAGGTGCCCTCTTTCAAGGCATCAAACAGGTTAGCGGCGTTATGCTCTTCACCGTCGTAAAGCACCTTCTCATCGCCGGTTAGCTCAAGGGTTTCACCATTTTCCAGCTCAAACACATAGGTGGTGTTTTTCAGGTCATCCTCACGCACCAACACGCCTTGGAAGGCTTCCGGGTTAAAGCGGAAGGTAGTGCAACCTTTCAAACGGCTCTCGTAGGCCTGCAGATAGAGGTCTTGGAACTGCTCAAAGGGGAACTCGGTGGGTACATTGACCGTTTTGGAAATCGCCGAGTCCACCCACTGCTGAGCTGCCGCTTGAACGGCGACGTGCTGCTCGGGAGTGACCGCGTCAGCGGTAATAAAGTAATCCGGCAGATCGCTCTCTACCGCATCGGCAGCGATAAAGTGGCGGTAGGCCGCTAGTTCAAACGACACCACCTCCACCTGCTCCTTGGTCTTTTTACCGGACTGGATGATGTTGCGGAAATAGCGATGGGAGAACGACGGCTCAATGCCATTGGAAGCGTTGTTGCCCATGGAGAGCGAGATAGTGCCTGTGGGGGCAATCGAACTATGGTGAGTAAAGCGAGCACCGTGCTCGGCGAGCTGCGCTACCAGCTCCGGCTCAAGCTCGGCCACTTTGGCCATGTATTGGCTATAGCGGGCGTGCAGAATCCGCCCCGGCACCTTGTCACCTACCTCGTAGCCGTCGCTGGCGAGCTGAGGGCGCTCGCGCATCATCTTGGGCGTAATGGTGTGCTCCTCTTCAAGCACTGGCGCCATGCCCCTCTCTTTAGAAAGCTCCAGCGCCTGCTTCCACCCTTCCAACGCCAAATGACGACTGACCTCTTCAGTGAACGTCAGCGACGCCTGAGAGCCGTAGGGAATTTTCAGCATGGTCAGGGTCGAACCAAGACCTAAAAAGCCCATGCCGTGGCGGCGTTTGGCTTCAATTTCGCGCTGTTGCTGGGGGAGCGGCAGGCCAGCAATTTCCACCACGTTGTCGAGCATACGGGTGAAAATCGCCACGACTTTACGGTAGCGCTCCCAATCAAACCGCGGCTCGGCGCTAAACGGCTCGATCACAAACTTGGTCAGGTTGACCGAGCCCAGCAGGCAAGCGCCCTCTGGCGGTAGTGGCTGCTCGCCGCAGGGGTTAGTGGCGCGGATATCTTCGCAGAACCAGTTGTTGTTCATGCGGTTGACTTGATCGATCAGGATAAAGCCCGGCTCGGCGTAGTCGTAGGTGGAGGACATAATCGTGTCCCACAACTCGCGAGCTTTAATCACCTCGACAACACGGCAGGCCACGCGCCCTTCGGCATCCACCGTGTAGCCCTCTTCCACCACCGGCCAGTCGCGGTAAATCACCTCTTCGACGCTCACATCCTCTTTCTCACCAGGATGCAGCGGGAAGGCCAGCGGCCAATCAGCGTTGTGCTTCACCGCTTCCATAAACTCATCGGTGATGAGTAGGCTCAGGTTAAATTGACGCAGCCGCCCTGCTTCGCGCTTGGCTTGAATAAACTCGCGCACGTCCGGGTGCCCCACATCAAAGGTACCCATCTGCGCGCCGCGACGGCCTCCGGCAGACGCCACGGTGAAGCACATCTTGTCGTAGATATCCATAAACGCCAGCGGGCCATTGGTGCCTGCTCCTGCGCCAAACACAAAGGCACCTTTATGGCGCAGGGTTGAGAAGTCGTAGCCAATACCGGCGCCCGACTTCAATGTCATACCCGCATCGACCACAGAGTCGAGGATATCGCGCATAGAGTCACGAATAGTGCGAGAAACGGTGCAATTAATCAGACTGACGGCGGGCTTGTAGGCTTCGGCTCCCGCATTAGAGAGAATTCGCCCAGCGGGAATAGCACCATTTTCCAGCGCCCAGCGAAATTTGGGTAGCCACTCATCGGCCTTTTCACCCTCTACGGCGGCTAGGGCGCGAGCCACGCGCTCAAAGGTCGCTGCGACATCTTGATCCACCGGTTGGCCATGACGATCTTTTAACCGATATTTGGCATCCCAGATTTCCCTAGATGGAGCCTGCATAGGGACTTCACTGGATGTCTTCATCGCCTTGGCTGCGGTACTCATGTTCACGAAACTCCTTCACGATGGGTAGCGATAGCGCTAAAAAACGGGCCGATTATACGTGGCATCGTAGGGGAGTATAGCCCCGACTTTCTACTATATGGGCCGTTTTTTGACGTTAACAGCACTAGATATAGAAAAATCAGCACCTTACCCTTTTGCTTATTCCCAACACGCTATAGGCTTAAGGTTTTCGATGACGATACGACCTATGAACTTCCTGAAAACATCAACTTTCGCCGTCACCGCCATGCTGCTTGTCACAGCTCCCCTTTCATTGGCCGCTACATTTAATGTGGAATCAGTGGCTACCCATGGGCACTGGCAATCCATGGCGCTGACCCTAGGAGAAGAGCGCCACTTTCGTGCTGTGGAGACCCACAGCTACTCCGATGCCACGCTAAGCATAAATGCTACTCAAGGAGTCTGTGATTTACCGTGGCTGGAGATGCGCGTCACCCTAGCGCAGCAGCAGGGAGAGAGCCGCGCGGTGAATCTGGTACCCACTCGGCTGCGGATTGGTGACAACCCGATTGTCGATACCATGGCGGAGTTTATTACCGAGCGGGGCGATGACGGCTTTTATGCCCATTTTTATTTGAGCGATATGGAGACGCTGATCGCTGAGATGCAGTCGGGCGAGCAGCTGTTTTTAGGATTTGACCAGGGAGAGCAGGAACCGTGGTACATGACCTTTAGTTTGGAAGGTGCTGGCAACGCCATTCAACGCATGCAGTCGCTGTGTAGCGGCGCCTCTCTCACAGAGGCACCTGCTCCTCCGGGTTAAGCGCACGCTCTTCCGCAACCTCTACTCGATTACGGCCGCTGTGCTTGGCTTGATACATAGCGGCATCGGCCCGGGCCATCAGCGTTTTACAGCTGTCAGTAGCGAATGATGCTTCGACACGAAGATAGCCTCGAGATATCTCTTTACCCCTTGACCTGTTGCTTCAGCAACAGCTCAACGCGTCGGTTGGCAGCTCGCCCTTCCGCAGTAGCATTACTTTCCATGGGTTGGGTGTCGGCATAGCCGACGGCCCGCATACGTGAAATGGCAATACCTTGCCGCTCTAACTGGCGTACCACTGCGATGGCTCGTCCCACTGAGAGCTCCCAGTTAGACGGAAACCGAGCGGTCGCGATCGGCACGTTATCGGTGTGGCCTTCAACAGAAATTTGACCTTCAAAGGACTGCAGCACCGAGGAGAGCCGTTCTAACACAGCTTGCCCCTGGGGCGTTAGCACATCATTGCCACTGGGGAATAAAAGGCTATCGTCAATACGTAGCGTAACGCCCTCTTGCCCCTGGGAGACACTCACTCCAGGGATATCAAGCCCTGCCATTTGGGGATGTAAGCCATCGTGGCGGGGAAGTATTCCTGTGGCTAGGCTAGCCAATGGCAGTGACGTAACGGCATTCGAGGGATCCATGATACTGCTTTCACTCCCTTCGCCACCGCCGGATGGCGTAAGCGCCAACAGCAGTACAAACAGGGTAATCAGCAGCGTCAATACATCCAGGTAACTGGTCAGCCAGCTCTCGTCACTCTCCCCCACTTCGGCGGGAAGCTCCAAAGCATGCCGTGAGTCGCGGTCGAGCATGGCGCTACCCTTTTAATGCGGAACCCATATCGGGCCGAGGCTTAACGTTCGAGTCACGAATTTCGTCGTGGTAATTCGCTACGAAGGAGTTAAGCGTCTCTTCAATAAACGATGGCAGACGGCGCTTGGTAATTAGCGAAATGCCTTCCAGCACCATGTTCATAGTGATAAGGCGCTCTTCCGTACGCCGCTCTAGCTTCACGGCAATCGGTTTAAACACCAAATTGGCCAACAGGATGCCATAGAAAGTAGTCAACAGCGCCACTGCCATCCGGGGCCCAATTACTTCCAGGTCACCCGCATCCATCACTTCGAGCATGTTGACCAAGCCTACCAAAGTACCAATCATGCCAAAGGCCGGTGCATAGGTGGCCATGGTGCGGAAAATTTGGGCTTCAGCATGCTCGCGGGCTTTCAGCCGCGCAATACGCCAGCGCAGCATGTCGAAGATTTCATCCTCTTTTGTATTCGCAATGACCAGTTGAATACCGGTGCGCAAAAACGGATTACGGGTATGTTCCAGTTCTTTCTCAACCGCTCTAACATCCCCCTTAAACCAAAGGCGCGACATGGAAACCAACTCATTGATGTCATCTCGCACATAGGTGTTTTCACGGCGGAAAACTAAACCAACCAGACGCACCACACGCAGCACTTCTTTCAGCGGATAGCTGATAAACGTGGCCGCCAGCGTGCCAGTGACCACAATGGCAAGCCCCGGTAAGTTAATAAAGCTCTCGGGAGACTCTGCGGTAAAAAATAAAACGCTTACCAACAACAGCATGCTGGCAAATATACCGATCAGCGTAGATGGATTCATCAACGGCTCCTCGCCGGTTATGGTTAGTGAGTGAGAGGATTAATTAGTCTCATGTAGGCGAGCACGCAGCCGACTCACCGCCTGGCTGTGAAGCTGTGAAACCCGTGATTCGGTGACACCGAGCACAGCGCCCACTTCTTTTAGATTCATCTCTTCTTGGTAATACAGCGCCATTAGCAGCTTCTCGCGCTCGGGCAGTGCTTCAATGGCGTCGATCAGCGTTTGCCGCTGCTGTTCATCCAATAATTGTTCAAACGGCTGTCGGTGAGTGTCGTCCCCCGCAGGCTCGCCGCCATCCGCAATGAGCTCTTCGAACGGCAATAATTTCCCGCTATTGGTATCGTTGAGCAGTTGCTGGTAATCACTTAGCGGCATCTCCAGTTCACGGGCAATCTCCCCCTCTTCCGGGGGGCGCCCCAGCTGCTGCTCTAAACGACGCACAGCATCATCTACCGCCCGTGCCGAGCGGCGTACGCTGCGGGGCAGCCAGTCACGAGTGCGCAGCTCGTCCATCATCGCGCCACGGATGCGCTGGCTTGCAAAGGTAGCAAATGTTGCTCCTTGGGCAGCATCAAAGCGCCCTAATGCCTCTAACAAGCCCACCATACCCGCCTGGATCAGATCATCCAGCTCAATACTCGCGGGCAACCTTACCTGCAGCGTTAAGGCCTGACGTCTCACCAGTGGCATGTATTGAGTTAACAGCTCACTCTGTTTGATCCTGCCTTGTGCTGTATACATCCTCGTGCCTCGCGGCTTAACAACCTTTACTGATAGTTCACGATCACTTGTAACCCCTGTACTCGCACAGGGCGTTGCCCTGGCTGCAGCGTAAACCGAAAGTACAGCGGTGCGCTCGCCAACATTCCCGATAGAGCGGTCGTGCTACCGCGCATGCCTGATAGTGCAACACAGCGTTCAGGATGACATAGCCAAGCGTGCACAGGCGTTCCCGGCGGTGACTCAAAGCGCCATTGAATTCGCGACAGCACAGCATTACGCAGCGAGACGCCCGCTGGCGGGGTTATCGCCTGACTGCTGCTGGTACGGTCGCTCATTGCTACCATCACACTAGGCACTTGGCTGCTCCAACTGCCGGTTGCGGCCTGCGTATTCAACGCGAAAAACCATAACCCTGCTACTAGCCCTAAACAGCCCATTTTTCTTACTGTTAACAACTTTGCAGGTTTTATCAACGCCTCAATAGCCATCTGCTTAGCGTTACTTACCCAACTCGCCAAACTCTGCATAACTCTCCCCTTGAGCGACACATGCACCCTGGCCCGCCGCTAGCGCGCCAGCAGCAGAAGCTCAATATCTAAATAACGAGCGGAAGCATTGCCCAAATTATCCAGCAACCCCCGGCGCGGCAGGTGGGGTTCATGAAGGGCTAGAAGACGCTGCGGACCACCATGCTCGCGTAATTGGCGCAACACTCGGTACATGGTGGCAAAGGCGTCAGCATCACTGTTTACCCATAGCGCCCAGCGAGTGTAACGCTCGGCTAAGTCAGTCAGCGAGGCGCTGTCAGGCATGACAATATGAATATCCCAATCCTGTGGGTCACCTGCCCATTGCCTCCCAAGGGCCGACCATTGCCCCAGCCGACCTCGCACTTTGTCCACCTGCGCTGCGCCAGCATGAGGTAAGCCTACTACCACTAACGTTTTTTTCGGTCTTGGAGGCGCCACGGTGGCAGGCTCGGCAGCAGCAGCTACCGTCGGTGCCATGGCCTCCTGGGTATACGCGGCGGCTTTCTCTTCGTTAACGGGTGCGGCAGGCACTGCCTCGTCACTTTCCATGTTATGGCCGACTTCATCAGCACCGCGCTGCTGGCGCTGTAAATCGGCCCATTTGCGCAGGCCAGCCGCCTGATCCTGGCCACTCATACCACGCCCTCACGACTGACGCTACCTAGCTGACGAATGGCATCGCGCGCCATCAGAACGTGTACTAATGCATCAAGCAGTGCCGTATCACGCCGCTTGCGCTGGGTTCCTAACAAGCGCAGCAAATCGGCTCGCAGGGCCTGAGCGTCCTCATCGTCAACGATATCTAGATGGCCAGCTACTGCAGCCGCGCCGCTGGCCATCAGCAGGCGCAGCTCGCTGCTGACATCACCCCCATCGGCCTCTTTAAGCTGCTGCCAAGCACGCTTGGTGAGCGATGCCAGTCCGTCACTCTGCAGTTGAGTGATTAAAAGCGTTAACACATCGCTGCCCAAACGTGCAGGCGTTAGCCAGTAGCGGCGCACGATTCGCTTAGTGCTTTCAGGGTCGCTTACCTCACCGACCCACGCCAATACGGGGTTACCTGATACGTCCTGCGCTTCAACATAGGCGCTGGAAAGCTGCATGCTTTGCCCGCGGAAACGGATGCCCACGCTATGGGTTAAGGTGCTTTCTTGGAACAGGGAACGCAGGGTATAGCGCTCGCCCTGGCAGTATACCCGCTGGCTCGCGGGCACCATGCTGACCCACGTCAGATGCTGAGCGTTTAGCCAAGCCAGCGCCTCAGCGTCTGGCAGGGTAGGCAGCAGATGAACCGCAACATCTCCTGCACAACGCACCAAACGTGGCTGCCAGCCCGCTAGCTGACGGTGCTGAAGGCGAGTCAGTGCCAGCCAAGCACCTTGCTCATTCAAGGCAACATCTGGCATCGACCAGTCACAACCTCGCTCGTTGCGGCGGGGCGACCAAACCACCCCTAACGCGTCACGAGTGGTGGAGGCTCCGGCTAACAGCTCATCTAGGCGCTGGTCTTGTATCACCCCCGGCAGCGCTGCGATGTCCCAGGCGGCTTCCAAGCGGTGAAAATCGACGACACGCTGACGCAAGCGGGTTAACACCGAGGAGAGCCTGCGCCCCTGCCCTAACACATCCCGCGACCAGCGTGGCAAGCTGAGTGGGGCTGTTTCAGCACGCGCGCTACTCGAAACGTTGGCCGACAGTGCTTGATCAATCAGTGCGGGTGGTGTCGCGACCACCATATCTTCTGGCACCTGCTGGCCATAGGAGCCAAACAGCACCCTCATACCGTGGCGCATGACGATGTCTAATACCGGCGCAAGCCGCCCAGCTTCGTCTTGCTTCGTGATGATACAGTCGTCTAACTCGGCACCTGCAGCTCTCGCCGCTTGGCGGTAGCGCAATACGACTTCTTCTAGCGTTTCCGGCTGACTGGCGGCGTTGAGCAACAGCACCAGACGCACGGTGGACTTCCCACCCTGTAAATGGGCGATCTGTTCAATCACCCGCTGATCCCGCTGGCTCATCCCCACGGTATCAATAATCACCCACTGCTTACCTTGTAGCCGACCAACCAATTCATCAATCGGCTGTTCAGCGTCTAGGGCATACATGGGCGTATCCAAGAGCCGTGCATAAATGCGCAGCTGCTCATGAGCGCCGATACGGAAGCTATCGGTGGTCACTAGCGCCACTGGGCGAGTGCCGTGGCGCATCACAAAGCGTGCCGCAAGCTTCGCAGTAGTGGTCGTTTTACCCACCCCAGTGGGGCCAACCAATGCGACGATGCCCGTTTGATCAAAGAAGCTCTCTTCGTGCTGCAGCACGTTAAGCCGTGCCATTAACTGCTCACGCAGCCAGTTAAGCGGCGCGTCGTTAGTAGCCTCGAGCGCGCTCAACTCATCTGGCAATGCTTCCAGCACCTCTTCGCTCAGCTCTGTACTGAAGCCAACCCGGGCCATCAACTGCCGTAGGTGCTCGTAGGCGGTGTCTGCACCGCTTTGAGTCGTTGGCAACGGCTGGCGGCGGGCCAGTAGTTCGCGCATATCTTGCATTTCCCGAAGCAGACGCTCACTCATCGCCTCTAGGGGGTCTGGTTGCTTTGGCAGTAAAAAGACAGGCGCTGGCGCGGGGCTAGCCTTCGGCTCCTCCGCTGGCGTCGTCGGCGACGGGTCGAACTGGTCAACGGCGTCATCCGCCATGGCGAGAATTTCAACGCCGCCTTCGGTGCGACGGTTGGCGACAATAAGTGCATCATCACCTAACACTTCGCGCACTTGGCGCATTACGTCGCGGCTATTTGCTCCGACAAAACGTCTAACGCTCATGTTTCACCTGTTGCCAAAACGTAAAAGGCTATTACCGCTCGAAGTGTGGCCATTAGCGACCACCCACCAGCGTGGTAACGCGCAGGGTGCGGTCGTCGGGAATTTCCGCTTGAGACATCACCACTAAGTGGCGCATGCGGCGGCGCAGGAAGCGCGACAACACGGCCCGTAGCGAGTGCTGAACCACCAGCACAGGCGCTTCACCACTGCCTTCATGTTTCTCTAACGCTTGCTGCGCTTGATTCATCAAGGTATCCGCCAGCCCTGGCTCCATCGCACCATTGCCGTTCATTGCTTGCAACAAGACTTGCTCTAACTGCGCATCCAGCCCCATCACATGCAGCGTATCTTGGCCCGCGAACCACTGCTGGGTAATGGCCCTGCCCAGCGCAATACGCACCAGAGCCGTTAGCTCGTTGGGATCTTTCTGCTGACCCGCATGCTCTGCCAAGGTGTCCAGCACGGTACGCATATCACGAATCGAGACATCCTCATCCAGTAGGTTCTGCAAAATGCGCTGCAGCACGGTGAGGGAGATGGACTTCGGCACTACTTCTTCGACCAGCGATTTTTGATCTTCGCCCAACTTGTCCAGCAGCTTTTGAACCTCCTGGCGGCCCAGCAGTTCAGGCGAGTGGCGGTGCAGCAGATGGTTAAGGTGCGTGGCGATGACCGTACTGGCATCCACGACCGTGTACCCGTATACCTGAGCATGCTCCCGTTGGTTAGCGTCAATCCATACTGCTGGCAAGCCAAAGGCAGGGTCTTGGGTCGGTGTACCCTGAAGCTCCCCCGAGACCTGACCAGGATCAATGGCTAGCCATTTACCGGCCTGCGCCTCAGCGCGGCCAATTTCCGCTCCCTTCATGGAGAGCACATAGGTATTGGGTGGTAGTTCTAAGTTATCGCGAATGTGCACCACGGGCGGCAGGAAGCCCACTTCCTGGGCAAACTTCTTGCGTACGCTTTTAATACGGTCCAGCAGTTCACCCTTCTGCCGGGAATCCACCAAGGGGATCAAGCGATGCCCCACCTCTAAACCAAGCATGTCTACCAGCTGAACATCTTCCCAGCTGGCTTCAGGTGTTTCCTGGATGGGCGGTGGTGCTGCAGAGATCTCTTCCTTAACCAAGGTCTGCTCTTTTCTACGCATTAGATACCAGGCTAGGCCGCCCAGCAGCGCCGTGAAAATAAGGAAAACGAGGTTGGGCATACCGGGAACAAGGCCTAGCAGGCCCATTACCATGGCTGCCAGAATCATCACCTGGGGGTTTACAAACAGCTGGCTGATCATCTGCTGACCAACGTCCTGCTCGGTATTTACCCGTGACACGGTCACGCCCGCCGCCGTGGAGATCACCAGCGCTGGAATCTGGGCGACGAGGCCATCACCAATCGTTAGCAGCGTATACGTGCGGGCGGCATCGGCAAACCCCAGGTCGTGTTGCATCATACCAATCAGTAGGCCGCCGATAATATTAACCACCATGATAACCAGGCCTGCCACGGCATCACCGCGGACGAATTTACTGGCACCGTCCATTGAGCCATAAAAATCCGCTTCCTGGGCAACCTCGGCACGGCGCTTTTTCGCTTCGTCCTCACCAATCAGGCCAGCGTTCAGGTCGGCATCAATCGCCATCTGCTTGCCGGGCATAGCGTCAAGCACGAAGCGGGCCCCTACCTCGGCAATACGCCCAGCCCCCTTGGTGATTACCATAAAGTTGATAATCACCAGGATGAGGAACACGACCAAGCCTACCGCGAAATTACCGCCTACCAGGAAGGTGCCGAAGGCCTCAATGACCTTGCCCGCCGCATCGCCGCCTTCGTGGCCTTCCATCAATACCACACGGGTCGAGGCGACGTTCAGCGAAAGACGCAGCAACGTGGTAAACAGCAGCACGGCCGGAAACGCGGCAAAGTCCAGCGGCTTCTCGGCGAACATGCTGACCAACAACACCATAATCGATAGCGCAATATTGAAAGTGAACAGCAGATCCAGCGCGAACGGCGGAAGGGGCAGAATCATCATGCCCAGAATCATTAAAATCAGCAGCGGACCGGCGAGCAGCTTCATGCTCACATCGTTCATCCAGTTACGCTGATTGATCAACTGGCTTAAGCCTTTCATGGTTGCGCCTCATTGCCATCGGCACGACGGCCGGGACTATCCATTTCCGGGGGTACCGGTAAATTATCGGGTGTGGGGGGCACCTCGCCTCCTTGTTGTGCAACATGTTTCAGGCGGTAGGCCCAGGCCATCACTTCGGCCACGGCAGTGTACAGTTCGGCGGGCACTTCAGCTTCTAAGTCGACATGATGATACAGGGCGCGCGCCAGAGGTGCTGCCTCCAAGCGCGGAACACCTGCTTCCTCGCCAATCTCACGGATTCGAGCGGCAACAGCATCGGCCCCTTTGGCCACCAACCGAGGAGCCCCCATACGCCCCTCCTGGTAAACCAGCGCCACTGCATAGTGGGTTGGGTTGGTAATAATGACATCAGCTTCAGGTACTTTGCTCATCATGCGCCCGCGGGCCATGGCCTGCTGCTGCTGGCGAATACGGCCCTTCACATGGGGGTCGCCCTCAGAGTCTTTATGCTCTTGCTTCACCTCTTCTTTGGTCATACGCAGCTGTTTGGCGTTATTCCACAGCTGAAATGGGACATCAATGAGAATAACCACGATCAGTGACAGGACGATGAGGCCCGCCACCAGCGCTGCCATATTCAGCGCACTGACCAGTCCCTGCTGCACGGGCTGGTCCATTAGCCCCATAAATTTGCCAATATTAAAATATAAAAAGCCAGCTGCCACACCGCCCACCAAGATGGACTTAGCAATCGCCTTAGCCAGCTCAGCAAGGGCCTGAACAGAAAATATCCTTTTTAACCCTTTCACTGGGTTTAATTTTGAAAATTTAGGCTGCAACGATTTTGAAGAGATTAACCAGCCACCTAGCAGTGCCGGTGCAACCAGTGCAATCACCGTGAGCAGTAAAAATAAGGGAAGCATAGCGATGAGGGTTCGCTGGCCAAGATCCAGCGCATTCACCAACATAGGCGTGCTTTCCATGGCATGGCGGCGCTCAAATAAAAACGCCTGCTCCATCACCATCCCAAGCTGGTCATAGAGCATTTGCCCCATACCCCACAACCCCATCACCCCACCCAGCAGCATCATGAAGGTAGTTAGTTCGCGGGATCGAGGCACCTGACCCTCTTTGCGGGCTTTATCTAATCGCCTGGGCGTGGCCTCTTCGGTTTTTTCCTGATCGCTGTCGTTATCTGCCATGCTGTTATCCGGCTGACGAGTGGCCAGTTGACCAAAATAAGGCATACCATAAACTCAGCCGCCCTAAAGGACGGCTGAACAGTCTACCTATTTTGCCAGATGTAGCGGCTTACAATGAGCTAATAACCCAGCATTAAAAGCCTAATTCGTCCAATAAGTCGTCTACCTGATCCTGGCCGGTAACGATATCAGGGGCGTTCCCTTTCACCTGCGGCCCATTAAGAAGATCTTCATTGCGGCGAGCTTTCTCATTTTTCCACTGATCTTCGGCCTTGCGCTGCATCGTTTCACGAGCTTCAACACCGGGAACATTGTCGATGAGTACCTGTACCAGCTGATGCTCGATCTCACGGATCACATCCATCATTTTCTTGATGACTTGACCGGTAAGATCCTGGAAATCCTGTGCCATCATAATGTCCATCAGCTCCTTGTTGGTCGCTGAGGTAATTTCTGGCACGTCGCTCAGGTAGGTGCGCGTCTCTTTTACCAACACCTTTGCGTCGTCTAGCTCTTTTGGTGCTTCGAACCACTCGGCCCAACGCTTGTCGAGTGCTTCCGCACGCTCAGAGAGCTGATCTTGCAGCGGCTGCGCACGATCAATGGCGTTCAACGCCCTGTCTGCAGCCTGCTCGGTCATCGTCGCCACGTAGTGCAGCCGGTCACGGGCGTCGGGGATCGCTTCAGCGGCCTTTTCAATCTCTTTGTCTAAGCCCAACTCGCGCATATTGTCACGCAGCATGCGGGTAAGCTTACCAATACGAAAGATAAGGTCTTCTGCGGCTTCTTCAGACAGTTGGGCAGAACCACCCTGCTCATTCTGACTCATTGTGTTGTCTCCTCGTTAACCGAGCGCCTTGGCTCAGCTGCGTCATTTACCCATTTTCTCGAAGATTTTATTCAGCTTCTCTTCTAGGGTCGCGGCAGTGAACGGTTTGACGACATAACCATTGGCACCCGCTTGTGCGGCAGCAATAATATTCTCTTTCTTTGCTTCGGCCGTTACCATCAGTACTGGCAAGTCTTTTAGCGCATTGTCCTGGCGAATCTCTTTCAGCATTTCCAGGCCATCTAGGTTGGGCATGTTCCAGTCGGAAACCACAAACTCAAAATTGCCCGCGCGCAATTTATTAAGCGCATCTTGACCATCTTCGGCTTCTTCAACATTAGTGAAGCCCAGCTCTTTCAGCAGGCTACGTACGATCCGGCGCATAGTGGGAAAATCGTCTACTACCAAGAAACTCATGTTCTTATCAGCCATTGGTCATCCTCTCAATAACGACATCTATAGGGTGACTGGGAATTCAGTCAGGGTTAAAATTCTTCCCACTCTTCGTGGTGCTGCTGGGCAGTTGCTCGACGATTCGGCGGTAAAGCCGTTGACTGAGCAGCAGACGCCTTAGGAACCGACGTGTGCGATGCTGATACACGCGTAGGTAACGCATGTGATGCCTGCTGAGCACTTAGCACCTGAAAGACCGCGACCGCCTCTTCTAAGCGATTTGCTTGCTCTTCTAGTGAAGCGGCCGCTGCGGTTGCCTGCTGGACTAACGCGGCATTTTGCTGAGTCACCTGGTCCATTTGCCCCACTGCCTGACTCACCTGCTCAATACCGTCGCTCTGCTCTTGGGACGCCGCTGAAATCTCATCCATGATATCTGTAACCCGGCGCACCGCGGTGACGACTTCCGTCATTGTCTGGCCCGCCTTTTCTACCAGAGATGAACCCTGGTTGATCTGACTAACAGACGCCTCAATCAGCGTTTTAATCTCTTTTGCCGCATCCGCACTGCGGCTAGCGAGGTTACGCACTTCCCCGGCCACCACCGCAAACCCGCGCCCCTGCTCGCCAGCCCGTGCTGCCTCAACCGAAGCATTCAGTGCCAGAATATTGGTCTGAAACGCGATGGAATCGATCACATTAGTGATATCTGCCACTTTTTGAGAGCTGGTGGAGATACCGTGCATGGTTTGCACCACTTGTTCAACGACTTGGCCACCCCGTTCTGCTGTGGTGGAAGCATCAGCGGCTAGCGTACTGGCCTGTCGAGCGTTGTCAGCATTCTGTTTCACGGTGGCTGTCATCTGCTCCATACTGGCCGCCGTTTGCTCAATGGACGCTGCCTGCTGCTCAGTACGCGATGAAAGATCAGCGTTGCCGCTGGCGATTTCTCGGGTGCCGTGGTGAATCTCTCGACTCCCCTCGCGCACCCGTGCCACCGTTGCGCTAAGGTTTTGCTGCATGGTGGCCATAGCCGAAAATAAACGGCCAATTTCGTTTTTACCGGCCTCTGGCAGCGGCTGCGTTAAGTCTGCCTCGGCAATGCGATCAAGCCGCTGAACGGCATTGTTAAGTGGCGCAATGACTGTGCGGCGTAAACCGATATAAATGGCCAGCGTCACTATCAGCGCAAGGCCTACCGCTAGCGCGTTGATTAAGGTAAACAGCTCTCCCTGAGACTCAGCATCCACACGGATTGTATCAACACGCCCAAAACCATAATCGACGAAGGCATCAATACTTTCGGAGAGTGCGTTTAGTGGCTCGGCCAGTTCGCCTCGTAGCTGGTTAAACGTATTGATATCCATGAACTCAAAGCTAGCGTGTTGCTGCTTTACCAGATCAAGCACAGCGCGGAAGTTTTCATCGACAGCGCTTCCCAAAACTTCATCCCGTGCTGTACGCGGCGCGGCCTGATACTTCTCAAAGCGACGCTCGGCCCGTTCGATACGATTTGCCGCCACCTCTACCTGCTCATTAGATTGGCGAGTCTGCCCCACCATCAGTAAATTAGAGGCAGTCTCCATGGCTAGCATGGCTTGGTTGAGTAGAGAGTCGGCGCGGTTCAGCTCGTTAAGCTGTTCATTTCCAATAAGATTCAGCGTCGCTAAGTTACTCTGAGCATTACGGTCAGCCACGACGCCAAGCCCACCCACAACCAACATCAGCGTGACGAGGCAGGTTAGCGCCGTTACCACGGTCGAATGAATACTTAAATTGCGCAGTAAACGCGTCATTGTTATGGCTCCCCTTATTAATGCATGAACCAAGAAGGGTTTGACATTTCTTGGTACTTAAACGCGCTGCGCGCGCCCTGAAGCAGCAACCAGCGCCATAAGACGCGACGGTATATCGTCGAGTGCAACGACCTCGACTGCTCCCCCAACGGCAATCGCCTCTCGCGGCATACCAAAAACCACACAGGTCTCTTCATTTTGTGCGATCGTCGGCGCACCTGCTTGACGCATTTCTAATAGGCCTGCCGCGCCATCTTTCCCCATACCGGTCAGAATGACGCCGATGGCGTTTTTGCCAGCATGCTTAGAAGCGGAGTGAAACAACACATCTACCGAGGGGCGATGGCGGTTAACCGGCGGTCCATCATTTAGGCGGGCTACGTAGTTGGCGCCACTGCGGGCAAGCTCTAAGTGCTGGTCGCCAGGGGCAATATAGGCATGGCCTGGCAGAACCCGCTCACCGTCCGTGGCTTCCTTCACGGTAATACTACACAGTCGATCCAGGCGTTCTGCAAAAGAGCGCGTGAAGCCACCGGGCATATGCTGGGTAATTAAAATGGCAGGCGCATTGGCAGGTAAAGGTTCTAATACGGCACGGATTGCTTCAGTGCCGCCAGTAGAAGCACCAATAATAATGAGCTTCTCGCTGGATATCATGGGTGCTTTAAGCCGAGTGGGCGGCGGCGTGTTTTTATGGCGTGCCTGACGCGGACGCGAACGAGCTGCAGCACGCAATTTTTCAGCAATTTCGTTAGCATACTCCATCATACCGCTGCGAATACCCAGGCTTGGCTTCGCTACAAAATCCAGCGCACCGAGCTCCAGGGCGCGCAGGGTAATTTCAGAGCCGCTTTGGGTTAGCGACGACACCATCAGCACCGGCATAGGGCGCAATCGCATCAGCCGCTCAAGAAAATCGAGGCCGTCCATCCTCGGCATCTCGACATCAAGCGTCAGTACATCTGGGTTATGCTGCTTGATCAGATCTCGGGCAGCAATGGGGTCAGGCGCAACGGCGACAACTTCCATGTCTGGCTGTGAGTTAATGATTTCGGTCAGCAAATCACGAATCAGCGCCGAGTCATCGACGCACAACACTTTGATCTTGGCAGCGCTCAAAGCACGCCTCCTCTTACGGTATCCACCGCGGCATCACTCCCTGCTGGCAAACGCCCTCGCCGGAGCTTAGCTCACGTCTATTGTTCACTTATTCGCGAGGGTATAAACCGTTTGCCCGCGCAACTTAAACGCATCGCTGATATACGAGAAGTTTTCGGAGTGTCCCGCAAATAGCAGACCATCCTGTTTCATCAGCGGCGCAAACCGCTTCAAAATCTTAGCTTGCGTCTCTTTGTCGAAATAAATCATGACATTACGACAAAATATTGCATCAAAAGGGCCTTTGATAGGCCACTGAGGGGCCAGCAAGTTCAGTGGCATAAACTCAACAAGTGCCGAGACTTCTGGGCGCACGCGGGCAAGCCCGATGTGATTGCCGGTACCTTTTTGAAAGAACCGCTTCACTCGCGCTTCGTCCAGTTTGCGCACTTGCTCCTGGGGATAAATCCCCTTACGTGCTTTCGCCAGTGCATCGGTATCAATGTCGGTAGCAATCACTTTGGCTTGGGAGGCTTTCGCGCCAAGTGTCTCTAGCAGCGTCATGGCAATCGAGTAGGGCTCTTCCCCTGTCGAAGCGGCTGAACACCAGATCGTTACCGGATCTTGCTTATGCCTAATATGTTCCGCCAATAATGGGAAGTGATGCGATTCACGAAAGAAAGCAGTTAGATTGGTAGTCAAGGCGTTGGTAAACGCCTCCCACTCTTTCGCGTCGGGTTGACGCTCCAGCCGCGACAGGTAGTCAGTAAAGCGCGTCATGCCATGATGGCGCAGCCGCTTAGCTAAGCGGCTATAGACCATTTCGCGCTTATGCTCAGCTAATACAATACCAGCGCGCTGGTAAATCAGCTCTCGAATGCGCGCAAAATCAGCATCGGTCAGCACCAGATCGCGTTCGATCTGTCCACTGGACGCCCATTGGCCTGCGTCGCTACCCCGTTCGCGTTGGTCTGTCAAAACTCTTCCCACTCCTCTACAGAGGCCATTTGCCGTTTCTTAGTCGGCACAGGCGATGTGGCACTGCTGTTATGTGCAGACCCCGCTGGCAACACGTTTGCCTTTGGAGTTGCGGTCACAGGCGGCTGCAAGCCAGTGGCCGCTAGCGGGCTTTGGTTAAGTCGAAACGCTTCAACGGAAAGCGACAACAGTCCTGCTTGTTGCTCTAGGGCAACAGCTGCCCGTGCAGTTTCTTGAACGCGCAGAGCATTTTGCTGTGTTGCTTGATCCATTTCCGCAACGGCTTGGTTGACTTCCGTAATACCGCTGCTTTGTTCCGCAGAAGCCGCCGAGATGTCGTGCATAATATGAGTAACGCTGCGTGCGGCTTCGGCAACCTCACTAATCGCTGCCTCAGCTTTTTCGACTAAGCCAGCGCCTACGCTCACTTCCTGGCTCGAATCGTCAATAAGTGTGCGAATTTCCTGCGCTGCTCCAGCACTACGCCCAGCAAGCTTACGCACCTCTTCGGCCACCACAGCGAAGCCACGACCATGCTCTCCCGCCCTGGCGGCTTCCACCGAGGCATTCAGAGCCAAGATATTGGTCTGAAACGCAATCGAATCGATGACGTTGATAATGTCGGTCATTTTCTGCGAGCTTTGTGTTATCCGCTGCATATTAGCGACCAGTTGTGTCATCAATTCCCCGGTTTGTGTAACCCTTGTTGCATTATTATCGGCCAGTCGACGCGCTTCTTGAGCGTTATCACTGTTCTGTCTAACTGTAGTAGTCATTTCTTCCATACTGGAGGCCGTTTGCTGAAGCGAAGCTGCCTGCTGTTCAGTTCGCGTGGAGAGCGCTTCGTTGCCACTGGCAATGTCTTTAGCTGCTGGGGTGACTACGTCAATGCCACTTTTTACATCACTAATGATGTTGCTCAGGCTTTTACGCATGGTGTTGAGAGAGTCCATCAACTGACCAATTTCATCACGGCGTTTGGGCGGTACATGTGCCGCTAAATTGCCGCCTGCGATTTGCAACGTAAAACGTGACGCGCGCTTCAGTGGCGTAATAATAGAGCGCAGCGTTAGGACACTAATCAGTACCAGTAACAATAGTCCTGCGCCTAATACACCAGCTTGTACGCTAAGCATGGCGGTTTGACCACGCTCGGCCTCTGCTGCCATTGCCTCCGCAGCTTCCTGCTTTTGAGCGATCAGTTGATTGACCATAGCGGATAGCTCCCGCCCCTCCTCGTTCATCACACTGATAACAGCATCCAGGCCGGTGAACGCTTGGTAAGTCTCTTCAGCCTGTAGCACGCTAGCCGCTTGGTTCATGCCTTCAGACAAAAAAGCTTGTAGCCGCTCGTTGAACGAAGTGGCCAACGGCGTCGTATTCACATCGCGACTGAAGTATGCCTGCCAGATATCAACGATTTGTGTAGCACTTCCCTCTATCGCCTCCCCCATCTCGAAACGCTGGTTAATCAGCTCCATGCGCTCAGGCTCAATCAGCGCCTGACGTGTTTGCGCAATCGTTTGATCAATTTGCTGAAGGCGAATAACATCCCTTAAGCCATCGTTATTTAGCTCACCCAATCGTTCGCCTGCCACATTAAGGCCATAAAGCCCCACGCCACCGCTCGCTACTAGCAGGGCCCCTGCCACGACCACCATGCCAACTAATTTGGCACGTATTGTGTCGAGACGAATGCGCTTAATGCGCTGTAACAAGCCCTTTTGGCGCACGCGCCCTTTATCCAAGTAGAGGCGCTTATTGCGCCCTTCTCGTATCTCTGCATAACGCTGTTCAGCCTGAGCAATCGCCTTGCGGGTCGCTTGCACCCGCACAGAGGTGTAACCAATTACTTGGTCGTTCTCTACAATCGGTGTGACGCTGGCGTCTACCCAGTAGTGGTCTCCATTCTTACAGCGATTTTTCACCAGCCCTCGCCATGTCTCCCCCGCCTGAACGGTTTTCCAGAGGTTCTCAAACGCAGGCGACGGCATGTCTGGATGACGTATTAGGTTATGAGGCGCTCCTATCAGCTCTTCATGCTGATAGCCGCTAATCTCGATAAATGCTGGATTTGCGTAGGTTATACGCCCTTTTAGATCAGTACGCGAAACGAGAAAATCGTCTTGTTTAAGCTCAACTTCCCGTTGAGTCACTGGCTGGTTATTACGCATCATGCTGCCTCATTGTTTATGTTATTGTTTATGTTTTAACGCGGTAATAGCTTGGTTCATTCCATGGCCAGAGCAGAGAGCGCTGAGTTAGAACTCTTCCCACTCTTCGGTCAGCGCTTGTGTTTTAGTGGCCGGTAGGCGCTGCGTTGTCGTTGGCGAGTGCGAAGGGGCGCTGATGACACGTTTTTGTGTGTCGGGCTGCCCACCACCTGCTACACGGAACCGTTCCACGGCTTCACGCAGGCGTGCTGCCTCGCTCTCTAGCTCATTGGCGCTCCGCGCGGCTTGCTGCACCAGCTGAGCATTCTGCTGAACGACTTGATCCATTTGCGCAACCGCTTGGTTAACTTGGCCAATACCGTTGCTCTGCTCTTCTGAAGCGGAGGCAATCTCATCCATGATGTCGCTAACGCGCTGTACCGCCGCGACGAGATCCTGCATGGTTTGGCCCGCCTGATTCACGCGATGTGTGCCAGCGTCTACTTTACCGAGCGACGCATCAATCAGCGTACGAATCTCTTTGGCAGCATTGGCACTGCGGCTGGCAAGGCTGCGAACTTCTTGTGCTACCACGGCAAAGCCCTTGCCATGCTCGCCCGCACGCGCCGCCTCTACAGAAGCGTTAAGCGCTAAGATATTGGTTTGGAAAGCGATATTGTCGATCAGGGTGATAATGTCAGCGACTTGATGAGAACTGGCGCTAATCTCCTGCATGGTCTCAACAATGTTACTGACTTCTTCCCCACTGCGACGCGCCGTGAGCGTCGCGTCTCCTGCCAACTGGCTTGCCTGCCGAGCATTGTCGGCATTGTGGCTAACGGTCGACGCGAGTTGCTCCATGCTCGATGCCGTCTCTTCTAGCGATGAAGCCTGCTGTTCTGTGCGAGAGGAGAGGTCGTTGTTGCCGCTGGCAATGTGCTGGGAGCGCTCAAAAATCGTGGTGCCGCTACGCCTGACCACGCCAACAGTTTCCGACAAGGAACCTTGCATATGGGCCATCGCGCTATAGAGCTTGCCGATCTCATTGTTGCCAGGTGACTGGATCTGCTGACTGAGGTCACCCTGCGCCATGCGCTCAAAATAGCCGACCAGCCGATCCAGCGGGCGCAGTACGTTGGCACTGACGCCCCATACCACTACCACTACCGTTAAAACGGTCATGGCCACAACGCCGATCAATACCCAGCGGATGCGGGTGGCAAAGGAAGTAAAGGCCAACTGCTGGACTTGTGGGTCGCTGGCACTTTGTACAATGGTCGCCCCGTGATGCAGCGCATAAAGACCGATACCACAGGCAATGAGCACCAGCAGCGAGAAGGTGGCCAATACTAGCCCCCAACTCAGACGGACGGTCATATTACTCATCAGTTGACGTACTAGCTGTGTCACACGCATTTCTCCAAACACAACCGTACTAGCCAGCGCCATCCATCGCGCCAGAGTGGGTTGTTTTTTGGCTCAAGATGGGCACGTCTCCCTGTGCCCCGTGGCAGGTCGTTAGCGGTTACTGGTGCTATCTACCAGCGCCATCTCTTCGCTCGTCAGCAGCTTATCGATATCGACCAGCACCAGCATTCGGTCATCCAGGCTACCGAGGCCACTTAGGAAATCAGAGGAGAGCGTTACGCCAAACTCTGGCGCAGGCTTGATTTGATCCGGCGTCAAGGTCATTACGTCAGAAACGCCATCTACCACGATACCTACGATACGATCTGCCACGTTGACGACGATCACCACAGTTTGGCCACCGTACTCAACGTTATCCAGGTGAAACTTAATGCGCAGATCCACAATCGGCACAATCACGCCACGCAGGTTCGTTACTCCCTTAATGAAGTCGGGTGCATTCGCAATACGTGTGACGTTTTCGTAACCACGAATTTCCTGAACCTTTAAGATATCAATGGCGTACTCTTCATCACCTAAAGAGAACACCAGGAACTCGCGATTTTCCGCTTCTGCTGCGGCTAGCACCGCCTCATTAGATGCTTGACTCATGACGGCTCAGCCTCCTTGTAATAAGAGAGATATGGTTGGTTAGCGGCTTTTCCTGCTTCTTTTTTGGCACGGCTTAAGCGATGCAAGCCTGTGATATCCAGAATTAACGCAACACTGCCATCTCCCAAGATGGTAGCGGCCGATACCCCGGGCACTTTGCGGTAATTATCTTCGAGGTTTTTAACCACGACCTGTTGCTGGCCAATCAATTCATCGACCAGCATGGCATAGCGACGCCCTTCGCCCTGCACAATTACAGCGATGCTCTTAGTGGGGTCCGTAATGGCGTTCTCCACATCGAGCACTTCATGAATGGCTATTACGGGCAGGTACTCATCGCGTACTTTTAGTACCACGTCGTCCCCTGCCATGGCATACATATCGCCTTTGGCGGGCTGCAGTGACTCAAGTACGGTAGACAGGGGCAGAATAAAGGTTTCCTTTCCGACTTTAATCGACATACCGTCGAGAATTGCCAGAGTTAGCGGCAGCACGATACGTGTATTAGTGCCTTCACCTTTTTTCGACTGGATCTCAACCCGGCCGCCCATGCCTTGAATATTCCGTTTGACAACATCCATGCCCACGCCACGTCCAGAGACATCGGTAACCTCTTTAGCAGTCGAGAAACCGGGGGCAAAAATCAGCTGAAAAACATCTTCATCCGACATGGTATCGGAGACGTTAAGACCATTCTCACGGGCTTTCGCTAGCAGGCGTTCACGATCCATTCCGGCGCCGTCATCACGCACTTCAATCAAAATATTGCCACCTTGATGCCGGGCAGACAGAACTAACTTACCCGTACGCGGCTTGCCCAGGGCTTCACGCTCGTCGGGCATTTCAACACCGTGGTCCAGACTATTACGCACCAAGTGCGTTAGCGGGTCGGTGATACGCTCGACCAAGCTTTTATCAAGCTCTGTGGATTTACCTTCGGTGATCAGTTCAATCTCTTTGCCTAGTTTGCCAGCGGTATCACGCACTACACGCGGAAAACGGCTAAATACGAACTCCATGGGGATCATGCGAATCGACATGACCGCTTCCTGAAGATCGCGGGCATTACGCTGCAATAGGCTCATGCCATTCTGTAGCGAACTGTTGCCGACCGACTGGTCACCAAGATCACTCACTGTTTGGTCCAGCATCGACTGAGTGATGATCAGCTCGCCCACCAAGTTAATAATCTGGTCGACCTTATCCACGGACACCCGAATAGAGGAGGACTCTGCTGCTGCCTTTTTCGGAGCCGCTTTACCTGGTTTACTGCTAGCAGGCGACTTGCTGGCGTGTGCTTTTTCGGCCACTGGCGCGGCTGGCTTCTCTTCTGACGCAGAGGGCTCAGCCGGTGTGCTGGGTACAGGTGTTGCGGGCTCTGCTGCCGAAGCAGCCTCCTCCACAGCTACCGTGGTGATTTCAATTTGTTCTGGCTCAATAATGAAGCACATTACGGCTTCAATATCATCGGCGCTGACGCCCCCTTTTAGGGTGACCTCATAGCGCTTTTCATCCCCCGACTGGGATTGAATATCGCCTAGCTGCTCTAACTCTTCTACCAGCAGCCCACGATCTTTATCGCCCACATTGAGAAGCACCACTTTGAGGGTGTGCTCGCTGGAGCTAGCGGCTGCCGATGCTTCTTTGTCGTCCTCTGCAGGCGCTGATTTTTGAGGGGCCGGTGCCTCCGCAGGGGCATCAAGTGTTTTGCCAATCTCTTCGAGGGCAATTTGCTGCAGCGTTTGGCAGATACGCTCATACGCTTCTTGATTGGGTTCTTCCTCGTTGCGATAGGCATCGAGTTGCTCGTGCATGATGTCTTTGGCCTCTAAAAAGGTATCCACGAGGTCAGCACGCAGGGTGAGTTCCCCTTTGCGCGCGTGATCCAGCAGGTTTTCGAAAATATGCGTGGTTTTTTGTAGCACGCTAAAACCGAAGGTTCCTGCGCCACCTTTGATAGAGTGGGCTGCGCGGAAGATAGCGTTCAACTGCTCGCTATCCGGATCATCGACATCCAGTTCCAATAAGTGCTGCTCCATATCAGCGAGCAGCTCTTCAGCCTCTTCAAAAAAGGTGTCAAAAAAATCCGCTATATCCATGCACCGCTCCACGTGAACGTCATATTTTTTGTGACAAGCCGCGCTTACTGGTCGTCGTTGGCTTGTGGGGTGTTTTGTGGCACTAGCTCTTTCGGCACCTCTTCCTCAGAAAACTGAGCATCAGGCGCTAGAACACCAGGGTTACGAATGGCTTCGGCAATTTCAGGTAACAACACAACCAACTCAATACGCCGATTGATCGGATCGGTTGGCGCAGTGTCAGCCAACAACACACGATCAGCAAAGCCCGATACGCGCAACAATTGATCTGGATCAAGCCCGCCGGCAACAAGCTCTCGGCGCGAGGCGTTCGCTCGATCATTTGAGAGCTCCCAGTTGCTGTAGCCACGATATCCTCCAGCATACGGCACACTATCAGTATGCCCACTAATACTTAAATCGTTAGGCAACTCATTGAGAAGAGGAGCTATGGTGCGTAGCAAACTACGCATATAGGGAGCGACCTGATCACTACCAAGCTCAAACATGGGTCGCTGTTCGGTATCCAAGAGTTGGATCCGTAACCCTTCACGGGTTAGATCAAAACGCATTTGGTTGCGCAGCTCACGCAGCTCCGGGTCACGCTCAATCACACGTTCAATGCGCTCCTGCAAATCATTAAAGAAGCGCCGCTCTTGAGCACTAGGGCGTGTATGCTGCATTACATCAATACGAACGCGTTCACCATCACTATGAGTAGGATCAGGGCCACCACCAGGAATCACGCTGGTACTACCTGACATGTCGCCGCCTGTAATTGCAGTAACCAGGGGCGTACTGAAATACTCCGCCACACCTCGGCGGGTCTCTTCGCTGGAGACACTCAAAATCCACATCACTAGGAATAGCGCCATCAACGCGGTCATAAAATCCGCTAGGGCAATCTTCCAAGCTCCCCCGTGGTGAGCATGGACGACTTTTTTACGCCGAATAATGATCGGACGCTTATCCCCACCCTTACTCATGCACTACCGCCTTTTTTGGCGTCACGAACGTACTCTTCAAGCTCAGTGAAACTGGGACGCTCTGCGGTATGCAGTGCCTTGCGACCAAACTCAACAGCTAATTGAGGCGCATAACCGTGCAAGCTTGCTAGTAAGGTGACGCGGATACACTGCAACATTTTTTCTGCTTCTTTTGCTTGTCGCTCGGCGTAGCTGGCCACTGGACTTATAAACCCGTACCCCAACAAAATGCCTAAAAAGGTACCTACTAGCGCTAGCGCAATCATTTCACCCATCTGAGCGGGTGTGGCATCAGCGTAGGTCAAAGCCTTAATTACCCCCATAACAGCAGCAACGATACCGAATGCAGGCATCGCATCCCCCACTTTAGAGATCGCATCAACTGGAATATGAGCTTCCTGTTCGAATGCCTCGATTTCATGCAGCATAAGCTCATCAATTTCCATTGGCTCCATGCCGCCACTGACCATGAGGCGCAAATAGTCAGTTAAGAAATCCATGATGTGTGGGTCCGCCAGCACGGCTGGGTGCTCTTGAAATAAAGGACTCTCTTGAGGGTTATCGATATCGCGCTCAATCCCTAGCATGCCCTCACGGCGCACCTTGGAAAGAATCTTGTACTGCAATGCCATTAGCTCCATGTACAGCGCTTTATTATATTTTTTGGTTCGCTTGAGCTTGGGCAGTATCTTAAAAGTAGCTTTAATGGCTTTGCCATTATTGGCAGCAATAAAAGCACCGACCCCTGCGCCGCCAATCATGAGCAACTCCGTGGGCTGATACAGCGGCCCCAAGCTACCACCTGCTAACACATACCCGCCAAATACAGATAGCAGTACGACGACATAACCTAAGGGAATCAGCACAAGCAGTGTCCTTGCGATATCAGTTTTTTTATCGACGAAGCCACACCCATTTCTTCACCAAGAAGGCATGAGCAGCTCCACCCCAAGTGCAACTTAGCAATATCATACTAAGGCGCATGCAATGTTTAATGAGAAATTACCAGCGTCTTTTACCGCTATCTAAACGTTAAAGAGGTCGTGTATTCGTTCTATAACCCTGCTGCTAGTAGCGTGACAATTTTATACGTTCAACGCTGTGCTTTACGGGTTTTCCCTGCACGCGAAGGCGGCTGACAAATACCACACACATAATCATGTGTCGGACTATGAGCATGGGCAACAAAGCGACCTTCACATCTTGTACAAGTCGTTAGCTGCAACAAATCACTTTCAAAAAAGCGCACCAACGTCCAAGCACGAGTAAGCCCCAGCACCGGCTCCACGCCTTCCAGTGAAATCTGCTCCTCGTACAAACGATAAGCTTTAACAAACGCGTCTATACGCTCGCAGCCAGCCCCTTTCAGCAGCCCGACATAAATGTTGTAGAAGAACGAGGAGTGCACGTTGGGCAGCCAAGTGACGAACCAATCCGCAGAGAATGGCAGCATCCCTTTCGGTGGAGACATACCACGCACTTCCTTGTAGAGCTTAATCAACCGGGTACGGCTAAGCTCTGTTTCTGTCTCCAGCACCTGTAGCCGTGCACCCAACTCAATCAGCTCAATGGCCAGCTGCACTTGGTGCATCTCATCAACCAAGCTCTTCTGGCTCACTCCGACTCTCCCGACGACAAAGACTCCAAGGGCTCACAAGCCGAAAGCAGTGATGCATGTAACCCAGATAACCCTTGATCTCTGGGGTTTTCTAAAATTTCGCGCAAACGTCGCCCACTCGAATGGCTAAATCGGCAGACTAACTGGTTGCTGCGCGCCAGCTTAGTGAGTTGCCAGGCATTCAGTGATACCAATAAATCGGCAAGTTCGCTGTCTATTTTCAGGCGAAACATAGCTGCTTCGCGATCCTCGCTCAGCAAACGCTGAGCAAGAAGCAAGTACGTTAAGTTAATTTCTTGAATTTCATCGAGAAAGCTTGTTTGACTCATGGTGTCCCATCGAACGACACAGGCGCGACATTGTGACCGTTATACTGGCGCCATTGATGACTTTTTTCTTTACCCAGCACCATGGTTGCATACAACGCCTATATTGGCTACTTGAGCGTTTCACGATGACTTATCCCATTCTCAGATAGCTCAAACACCCAAACAAGCAGCTCAGCGACCACTTGATATAAGCTCGCCGGGATCTCGGCATCCAAATCTAACTGCATGAGCAGCGCCACAAGCTCTGGTGCATCGTGAACATAAATACCCTGGCGTTGGGCTTCGGCCATAATTCGCTCAGCCAGCTCACCATACCCTTTGGCTACTACACGTGGAGCCTGCTCCCCTTCTTGATACGCAAGCGCAACCGCTTGCCGTCGCCGATCACCCGCTGTCATCATGATGGCGCTCCAATGTTACATACCTAGCCTTGATCTGAACTTTATGAAAATCAAGGGCGTTTAAACGCTGCTCCAATGAGCTAACCCCTTCCTCAAGACGCTGATGCGTGCCAGCATTATCAGTGGTCAAATCAATACTCAGCGTCTTTTGATGAAGCCATAGTGCAACGCTGAAGCTACCTAAGTTAGGCACATCAAGCTGCATTTCGGAGCGCCAACTCTCCTCCGCACCCTCCTCTTCCGATGAACCTCCTTGCCCCCCTTCACGCCCAGGCAGGTTGATCACTAACGCCATAAAAATCCCAGCCCACACATCACCTTCCCAGCGGAGCGTTGGCATCACCAACATCTCCAACTGCTGACGCACCAACCCCTGTAAGCTCTCATGAACGACCTCTCGTGAGCCACGGCTAAGCGCTTCCGGCTCGCTGGCAGCCGGCAATGTCAACGAGGCTGGATTAATCTCTCGACGCTCCGCAGCAGCTGGCGTCGGCGAAGTCGAGGCTGGGAGCATGACAACAGGGCGCTCTAAGAGCAGTTTATTATCGCCATTCATAGGCACTAGGGGTGTATTGGGCAAAATACCGGGGGTGGCGCTTGAGCGTAAAGCGGCTATTGAGGGGGTTGTGGCTAATACCGAAGAAGCAAAATTTGGTAAAAAAGGAGCAGTCGGGCGAGGCCCAGGTTGCATTTGTGGTTCACGCAGTAGTTGCTGGCGTGGAGTTTCACCTTGAAACCAACGCTTCAGGTGGGACTCATAAAATAATCCACTATCGCGGATGCTTGCTTCTAAACGACTTGCCAGCACTTGCGCCGATGGTGCGTCTTGAGCCGACATAAGCGGGGCCTGAGGCTTCATTACCGCTGGAGGTGCCGGGAAACGCAGCAATACATCCGCAATCGTGCGAGCCGCAGGGCTGAAGTGTGTCTGTGTTGAGGTGGGTGCGCCATTACCAGTGGGAGGACTTCCAGGCTGAGACTGACGCGCCCCCTCAGACGCACCTGGCAACCGCTTTAGGTCACCAAGCAGGGGAGCAAGCGGACGGCCATCCAACCCTGCATCGCCTTGCAAGGCACGTGGCCCCTCCCCCGGTAAAACTGGCTGTACTGGCGCATTTAATACACGCTGAGAGGACACCTCTCCCTGGCGCCCAAGCACTTGATGTAAGAGGGTATCAATAAGCGGCGTAATGCCACTCACGATGCCCCCTTATTCTGAGAAGCATCGACATCAAAGGCGCTATAAGCTCCCTGCTGGGGAGCATAAGCTCGGTGCAGGTCCCGCTGGCGCTGGGTGACGCCAATCAGCCTGCCAAGCTCATCGCGTCGTGCCACCAGGCGACGACGAATCTCCACATCATGCTCTAAGATATGTTCTATTAACTCTGTTTTACGCTGCTTACCTGCAGCGTCAAGCGTGACGTGTGCATCCAGCTCACGGAGCTCTTCTACGAGCATCACATAATTACTGCGTTGCTCGATCAACTCGGCCCACTGTTCAGCATCTGCAAGCTCATGCATGTCATTCACACGCACCAACAGCTTTTCATATGCATCGAGCAGCGTTTGCTGAGAAATATCACGAACTGCTTCGGGAGCTGCCATGCCTGCCTCACGCACTCTGCTGTTGACCGATTTCACGCCATGCTGAGGCGATATCCTCAAGTAACCGCTCAGCTTGGTTGAGGCTCTCTTCGTCGTTTCGCAAGTTAGCTGTTAATAGCAAGCGGGCGATATAATCGTAAAGTGAGGCGAGCCTCTCTGCAATGACACCCCCTTGCTCTTGATCAAGGGCGGCCGCTAAACCGTTATTAACAATATCCAACGCTTTGGAAATTGACTTGCCTTTTTCAGCTCGGTTGCCAGCTTGCATGTGAATTCGCGCTGCGCGGATTGCCGCCTGAGCGCCATCAAATAGCATCACGATCAGTTGGTGAGGGTCAGCTGACATGACACCACTTTCAACACCGACACGGGCATAAGCATTAGCGCCTCGTCCGTTAGCGGTGCCACCGCGAGTGTAGGTCATTAGTGGGCACTCCTTTATAGGGTGTAACAACAGCTAGGAAAAAAAGCCAGTCGTGCTGTTCATCATTCAAGGTTGAGCATATATGCTCAGCTATTAAATATATCGGCGAAGCCACAGCAGACTTTAATGCCTGATTACTTTTTAATTTAGCTGCTTGCCTGAATTCGGCGTCCTATGTAGAAACCGCTACTTCTCTGACAGGCTTGCCTAGTCGCTCAAAAACATCGCCACGCAACACACTCCCTAAATTATCGCGCATTGGCGGCTCAGCTGCTTGGGCCAGCACCACCTCTGCTGGCGCCCCACTATCATCAAGGCGCAAAATCCAGGCAAGCTGATCACTAGAGAAAAGCGCTAACGACCCCACCGGCAGGACCTTGAAATGTTCGACATAACGCCTCATCCAACGGCGATCAAACTGATGCGGGTGAGCCAGCAAGTGGCGGTAAATTTGCTGCGCCGTGCGGGCCGGGCGATCTGAGCGATCTCGCCGCATCGCCTCAACAACGTCAACCACTGCACTGGCTTTCGCCAACTCGTTAATATCATCCCCGGTGATTCCTGCCGGATAGCCACTACCATCAAGCCGCTCGTTGATCCCCCCAATGACCGCTTGCGCCACCGTAGCAGACAGCCATTGGCAGGTATGTAGCCGAGCCATCAAGAGGGAAACATGCTCACTTAATGCCTGCCGATGTGTCGCTTCAAAATTGGGCGCCTTGAACACGACCTGAGGAATAAGCGCCTTACCCAAATCATGTACCAGCCCACTGGCAACGATCGCCTTGCGCACATCCCGCGGCATATTGGCTCCCACTAAATCCAGCAAATGGACTGCAACAGCAATCCCGTGCCTTACCAGCAGCGGCTCTAAAGACAAACAGCGGGTGGCAAACAGCAGCCCCTCTCGATCTTCTTCATGCAGCATCAGTAAGCGGTCCGCATTACGAGAGAGCTGCCTTGAATCAATATCACTGCCTTGCTGAAGCATGAGCAACTGTGCATCAAGATAAGCAGCTACCTTAACCAAACGCCTTGCCATCGGTGTGGCATAGCGGCGTATATCGCGCCGTCCTATGTGCTCAGTATCTGGAGTGCGTTTGCCCGGCTGCTCAAACAGAGGCGATGGCTGCCGCTCCTCCTGCACCTCCTTTTTATAGCGCGCCGCTTCACGCTCAATCTCGCAGACAAAATACCAAATCTGCCGTTCCTGCTCGGAAGTGCACCCTGCAAAGCGAAAGCCAACGCGTAGCATGTGCCGCTCGGGATCAGTTTTCTGATGGCGGGCAACGCCATTCACTTCAAAGTAAGTGCCGCTTGGAAAGGTAAACGCAAGTTTGAGCGAGTATTGCGTTTCAGCCAAAATACCGCTTGCTGTTAGTGGCAACTCAAGCTGGCACCCATCCTGGGAGAGGTCACGGAGCTCCCCCTGGGCACTCTCACCACTCTCACCAACAACCAGTGCAGACACCACCATTCCCATGCGCAATTCAGCACGATATGACTCGCGTCGTTGCAGCACTTCAACCGAACTTGGGTAATTACTACAACAAAGAAAACGACCACCAGAACGACGGGTCTCCGTCAAAGATAACAGCGGTGTCCGCACCACTTTTCCCTGTGACTGACCCCGCAAAAAAAATTGCTCTCCCTGCTGTAAACGACTTAGCAGGTAGTCAACCGATGACAGATCCATTACCAGCGTTTCGCCCGCGTGCTGCTCCATCAAGACCACTGGCTCTGGACGCGCATCAGGAGTGGCCAAGCAGAGAGTCACCCCACCGCTCTCTATCATAGTATTCAGAAGAGAGCTGATTACCGATGGGCTAGTGACGCTCTCGTACTCATCTTGTTGGACTGCCATGCGTGCCTCGCTTTCCCCAGACGCGTTATACGTTAACGCTCATCACAAAGCAGCAGAGCATAACAGAAGCCTTTATCGAGCCGCATGTCCGCCATAGGACTCATAACACTTTTCTTTTCATCTATAGTAAAAGGATAAAGTTTGTGACAAACGCGCCGATAGATTGAAAAAGAGGCTCATCACCAGACGGTAAACGGCCTCAATGCCTTTACTCGGTTACGTTGCCTAGCCCCCCGGCGGGCTTATTTAATAGAGGAACGTTGTACATGAGCCCACTATCCATTGACTCAGCCACACCAGCAATAACAGCCGCTTTATCGCAGGAACGCTCTACGCGCCCCGCTATCGATCCCCTACCTCCAGTCACCCCAAGCGGCGATGAAGCAGCAGCAGATGGCAATAAGGCCACAAAAGAAGCGCTTGTTGAACCGATACAGCGCATTAACGATGTCATGCGTCCCCGTGGGTTGGAATTTGATATTAGCGAACAATCGGCTCGCATCATTACAAGGGTCATTGATCGAGAAACGGGTGACGTCATACGTCAAATACCAGCAGAAGAAGTGCTGCTACTGGCCGAGCGGCTAGAAGAACTGCAAGGAAAACTGATCTCTCTTAAAGCATAGAAACCAAGCGAACGCTGCGGGCGCCTTGAAAAGCGATAACGTACCAGCCTAAGCGTTCGCCTTCCCACTACCCACCCAGCTAGCCGCATAACTACTTTACGCCCCCTATACCTGCATATTCATCACATCACGATAGGCAGTTACTAGGCGGTTGCGCACTTGCATGCCCATTTGAAAGGCCACACTGGCTTTTTGCATATCTACCATCACATCGTTTAACTCAATGTTTGGCTCGCCTGCCTGAAACGCCATCGCCTTGGTACTAGCCGCTTGCTGCAACCGATTAATTCGCTGTATAGAGGACTGCAGCTCACTTCCAAAGCCACCTTGACCAACAGCGGTTGCCACATGCTCCCCTTTAATAGGCTGAGCCGCTTGTGCCGCTAGCCCCTGCATCTGTTGCAGCGCAGACTGTATAGAAGGTGAACTCATACTCAGGCCTCATTTTTGCGGAAAATCAATTAGTACAAAAAGCCTACCATTGGTAGGAGTAGCGTCATACGTACAAATGAGTATAAAAAGCCAAGCTTTTCGTTCATTTATGGTCGACACACCCCCGGATAATGGCGTTCATCACAATTCCGCTTCATTTTTTTAGCGGATAACCGCGATTGACGGATATAGCCTATGCCTTCTTTGGTGATGCGCCTGGGCCGACACCCGTTTTGCCTGCCCTTCTGGAGGGACGCATGAGCGAAACTGGTGCTACGGCAGGCCGTCAAAACAGCACGACACCAAACGCCTCTCGCAGTGGAGCGGCGGAAAACGAATCCAGCAACCCCTCTGCCTTGGCGCGCACCATGAAACAGCTGCGCGGCAATCCGTTAGTGGTTGTATTGATTGCGGCAGCGGCCTCTATCGCCGTTGTGGCTGCTTTATTTATGTGGGCTAGCAGCCCCGAGTACCGTGTGCTTTACAGCAACCTGAGCGAAGCGGATGGTGGACGAATTATTTCGGAGCTTGATAGCCGCGGCGTACCCTATCAGTTTAGCCAGGGGGGCCAGGCACTGCTGGTGCCCGGCGAGCAGGTGCATACCCTCAGGCTCCAGTTAGCCGAGCAAGGCTTGCCCCGCGGCGGCAACCTTGGCCTAGAGCTTATGGAAACCCAAGCTTTTGGGATTAGCCAATTTGCTGAGCAGGTGAACTTTCAGCGTGGCCTGGAAGGCGAGCTTTCACGCTCTATCGAATCACTAGGCCCCGTCGAAAGTGTGCGCGTGCACCTATCGATGGCAAAGCCGTCCGTCTTTATCCGTGACCGCGAACCTGCCAAGGCCTCTGTGGTGTTGAATCTCTTGCCAGGTCGCGTCCTTGGCGAGGGGCAAGTTAGCGCCATTGTGCACATGGTATCCAGCAGTGTGCCTGAGCTTGCTGCTGAAGATGTGACGGTGGTTGATCAGAACGGCCGCCTACTCACTGCCAATAGCGCCCAGGGTAATGACCTGGATGGTACGCAGTTAGCATACATCAGCGAAGTGGAGCGCTCCTATCAGCAGCGTATTGAGAACATTCTTTCGCCCATTGTTGGCCGCAACAATGTTCGCGCCCAGGTAGCGGCACAGATCGATTTTTCACGCCGCGAGCAAACCTCCGAGCGTTACAGCCCAAACCAAGCGCCTAACGAATCAGCAGTCCGCAGCCGTCAGCTTAGCCTCTCTTACGATGGCGAAGATCCATTGGCCACCGGCATTCCTGGGGCGTTAAGCAATACTCCTCCCGGGGTAGCTCCCTCCCCCATCAACCAGCTAGACCCGGAAGAGGGTGATGTTGCGGACGATGCAGGTACCGAACCAGGCGCTTTGCGCAACCTGCGCCAAGAAGATGTCGTTAATTACGAAGTAGATCGTAGTATTGAGCATATTCAGCACCGCCTTGGCCAGATACAACGCCTCTCAGCGGCTGTTGTTGTTAACTTTCGCGACGTCACTAATGAAGAAGGCGAGGTTGAACAAGTCGCGCTCAGCGATGAAGAGATCACCCAAATTGAGCGTTTGGTGCAACAAGCAATGGGGTTTTCGGATCTGCGCGGCGATCAAGTGGAAGTGGTTAACACCCCCTTCGCTGGCGATGATGATACCCGCGTCGAACCGGTCTGGTGGCAACATCCCGACAACCTAGCGATAGCTGCCAATTTGGGGCGCTACTTACTAGTTGCGCTAGCCGCATTGCTACTCTACCTGCTGATTTTGCGCCCATTAATCAAGCGCTACACCCAGCCGCCCGTAATGGCCGCTGCTGTGCCTGGAAGCACGTTGAGCACCCGTGTTGGTAGCGACGAAGATGACCAGGAAAGCGAGGGTGAAGGCGAGGGCGATGATGAGGCCACCTATAGCAACAAGCCCAAGCGTCGTCGCAAAACGTCGCTTTACGAACACAATCTTAACGACCTGCGAGAAATGGCCCAAGAAGACCCCCGTATGGTCGCGATGATTATTCGCAGCTGGATGAACGCTAATGACTAGCATTGCTGAAATGGGTGGCGCGCGTAAAAGCGCCATTCTTCTGCTGGCCCTGGACGAAGACAGCGCCGCTGAGGTTTTTAAGTTCCTTAGCGCCAGCGAAGTGCAAGAGATCAGTATGGAAATGACACGGCTTCAGCAAGTCTCCCATGATGATATGAAAGCCGTGCTAGAAGCCTTCCATCAAGAAACCGAAGAGTTCGTGGCGCTTAACCTTAACTCTAGTGAGCATATTCGTTCAGTACTGACTAAGGCGCTGGGCAGTGAACGAGCTACTAGCCTAATTGAGGATATTCTCGAAACCACGGGCGAGAATTCAGGTATTGATGCACTCAACCTGATGGAAGCCTCCATGGTGTCGGAGCTGATTCGCGACGAGCATCCGCAGATCATCGCCACCATCCTAGTTCACCTGGATCGCCATCAGGCTGCTGATATTCTCGAGCTCTTCGAAGAGAAACTGCGTAACGACGTGGTGCTTCGGATCGCCACCTTTAGCGGCGTGCAACCAGCCGCGCTTCAGGAGCTTACCGAAGTGCTTACCAGCATGTTGGATGGCCAAAACCTCAAGCGCAGCAAAATGGGCGGCGTAAGAACCGCAGCAGAGATCCTCAATTTGATGAACTCTGCTCAGGAAGAGGTGGCCATCGAAACCGTCCGCTCGCACAGCGAAGACCTTGCCCAGAAGATCATCGACGAGATGTTCCTATTCGAGAACCTACTCGACCTGGACAACCGCGCGATTCAGATGGTACTTCAGGAAGTGGAGACCAACTCGTTGGTGGTGGCGCTCAAAGGCGCTCAAGATGCCCTGGTGGACAAATTCCTACGCAACATGTCGCAGCGCGCTGCCGACTTGGTTCGCGAAGACATGGAGGCCCGCGGCCCTATCCGCATCTCGCAAGTGGAAACCGAGCAGAAAGCGATTCTACAAATTGTGCGGCGCTTAGCGGATTCCGGAGAGATCGTCCTGGCGGGCGGAGACGACGAGTATGTCTAATACTCATTCGCCCGAATTTGATCGCCACGGCGAGTGGCGACGCTGGCAAATGGATGAGCTGGTAACGCCTGCTAGTGATAAATCTCCACAAAATGCCTCAGGCCCCACGGCTCACCAGCGCAAAGTGGAAGCTGCCCAACGCGCCGCCGCAGAAGCAAGGGCACGCGAGGAAAAACAGCGGCAAGAGGTTTATGAGCAACTTCGCCAAGCAGCCGAAGAAGAAGGCTATCAAGCGGGCCTGAAACGCGGGCACGAAGAGGGCCTTACTAAAGGCCTGAGCGAGGGACGCGACCAAGCAGCCGAAGAGCTTAAAGAGCAAATTCGTCAAACGGTCGCACCGCTAGGATCATTGGCAAAGCAGTTTTCAGATGCCCTTGAGCGTCTTGATGACACAATCGCCCATGATCTTGCTGAACTTGCCCTGGCAACAGGCAAACAGCTAGCAGGAGACGCGCTAACTGAGCATCCTGAGCATATTTTGTCCATCGTTCGCGAGCTGCTGCATACCGAGCCACCGTTAGTCGGCAAACAGCGTTTATGGCTTAACCCAAACGACCACGCCTTGGTTGAAGAGCATCTTGGTGGCGAGCTAGAGGCTGCTGGCTGGGTACTGCAACCCGACGATCAGTTGGCCCGTGGCGGCTGCCGCGTTACCAGTGCCCAAGGCGAACTGGACGCGACGTTTGAGAGCCGCTGGCAAAATATTAATGCACAACTGCGCAAACGACATAGCAACAACGCGACGCCGTCCGAGTAACGCGATGAATCACTCCACTTGCCCTCACCAACACCGCTGGCGTAAGGCACTGCAGCGCACCAGCCAGCGTGTGAGCCGACTCCCCCACTACCGAACCAGTGGGCGGGTTGTGCGCGCGACAGGCATGGTGATTGAGGTGGTTGGCTTACGAGTGGCGGTAGGTAGCGCTTGCCACATTGAACTGCCAGGAGCAGATGGCCGGCTAAACGATAGCCACAAGCATGCAGAAGCTGAAGTCGTCGGTTTCTCCGGTGAAAAGCTGTTTTTAATGCCGCTAGAAGAAATCTCTGGCTTGATGCCGGGCGCACGCGTCACTCCCATGGTCGATGGCAATGGTCACAGTGCGCGCCGCTTCCCGATCGGTGACGAGCTACTCGGGCGAGTCTTGGATGGCAATGGCAATCCGCTCGATGATCGTGAAGGCGTGGAGGAAGCTCCCCGCACGACGCTCCAATCTCGGCCGCTCAATCCGCTGTCACGTGCGCCCATCGAATCACAAATCGATGTTGGCATTCGCGCCATCAATGCACTGCTCAGCGTGGGTCGTGGCCAGCGCATGGGGCTATTCGCAGGTTCCGGCGTGGGTAAATCGGTTCTGCTGGGCATGATGGCGCGCTATACCCAAGCCGATGTGATCGTGGTGGGCTTGATTGGCGAGCGTGGTCGCGAAGTACAGGATTTTATTGACAATATCTTGGGGCCAGAAGGGCGCCGACGCGCTGTTGTTGTCGCCGCCCCTGCGGACACCTCGCCGCTGCAACGCTTGCAAGGGGCCGCTTATGCCACACGTATCGCCGAAGGGTTTCGGGACTCTGGCCGCAACGTGCTGCTGATAATGGACTCCCTAACACGCTATGCCATGGCACAGCGGGAGATCGCGTTAGCTATTGGCGAACCCCCTGCCACTAAAGGGTATCCGCCCTCCGTCTTTGCCAAGCTACCCGGCTTGGTAGAGCGGGCGGGCAATGCTGAGCGAGGCGGTGGCTCCATTACCGCGTTCTACACCGTGCTAACAGAAGGCGATGACCAGCAGGACCCGATCGCTGACTCCGCCAGGGCCATTTTGGATGGTCATATCGTCCTGTCGCGGACGCTGGCAGAAGCCGGGCACTATCCTGCTATCGATATAGAAGCCTCTATCAGCCGTGCAATGACCGCCATCGTGACGCAGGAGCAGCAGCAAAAAGCGCGTACCTTTAAACAGATTTTTTCACGCTATCAGCGTAACCGCGACCTGATCAGCGTAGGGGCCTACAGCCCAGGCCATGATCCGCGGCTGGATGAAGCGGTGAATCGCTTCCCAGCCTTAGAGCGGTTTCTTCAACAGAACATTGACGAGTGTGCAACGCTTGAGGAGTCCTACCAGGCCCTGCACACGGTAGTGGGAGGCTAAATGAGTCATAACCAGCTTGATATGCTGACGGACCTGGCCCGTGATGCTCGTGACCAAGCAGGAAAACTGCTGGCCCAAGAGCGTCAAACCCAACAGCAAACGGAAGCCCAGCTGCAGTCACTCAACCGCTACCGAGTAGAGTATGCGGAGCGTTTGCAGCACGCCATGCGTGACGGCATTGACCCCGCTACCATGTATAATTATCAGCAGTTCTTAGCCTCGTTGGATGCCGCCCTAGTGCGTGCTAGGCAAGCACTGACTGCACAGCAAAAACGCGTACAACAGAGCCAGCAGCATTGGCAACAAGAGCAGCGCAAGCTCTCTTCTTACGATACACTGGCCTCACGTAGGCTATTAGAAGAGCATCGCCGCCAAGCGCGTTACGAGCAAAAAGCAACCGATGACTTTGTCACTAGTCGTGTAGCTCGCCAACAGTCTGATAAACCACTTTAGCGCCGGGTCAGGAAGCCTATCCATGAATATTCAACTGTTACTTTCTGCGAACCCCAGCCAGGGCAGTGGCGCATCAGCCTCACAAGCGACGGAGGCTCAAGGCTTTCCCACTGGGCTATTCCGCCAAGCCATGCTGCAGGCGACAGACCCCCAACGCCCAATGGGCGCACTTTCTAATGCTCCATCCCCCGATGGAGAACAGGCGCTGCGTGATTTTACCTCGCTCCTAGAATCGCTGGGTATTGAGCTAGATGAAAGTGCACTTGCCGATCTATTTGGACAGTTGCAATTGGCTACTCAGGCTATGCAGCAAAAATTAAGCAGTCAAAGTCTTGGAGCACTTAGTAATCAACAAGTAACTGCTGAGACAACTGCTCAAACGATGAATGGCTTAGTCAAGCGACTTGAGTCACTTGATATTAAGCTCAATCAAGAGGAGATTGCAGAGCTTTTTGCTCAGCTACAAACGGCTGAACAAGGCACCCCAGAACCGCTAATAGCATTAGCTGCAGCGGCGGCTACCGACAACACGTTGGACATGCCATCACCTGCTCTACAGGAAATTTCCAGTCGGCTGACATTAGTCGCTGCCTTTACTGATGACGCAGGCCTACCGTCCCCCACTACTACCCAAACAACGTCTGTCGCCGCTATCGCCGAACAGTTAGCGATTGGCAAAAAAGACGCGCTAGCTCTCATCAATGCTTACCAACAGCTATCGGGTAGCACAGGGTCTAATGGGTCTGCTCAGCGCCCTGAAACGCTCAGCCAGCAAATAGCAGCGCTTTCATTGGGTAATGTTGCTAATACAGATACGAGCACTCAGCAGACAACCTCAAATACGCTTGCCGCACCAACCATGCAAACAATGGCCACCAGTGTGCACGTCAGCAGTGAAGCCATGGCTAACGCTCTGGCGGTTAGCGGTGCCTCTGGAGAAACAGCAGCGCGCATTAGCGGTGGTAACGAGCTAGCATTTAACCTGCCCGCACCACAGCCTATTGCTGCAGCAACGGGAGCCTCACTGCCCTCCTCTATCGCCACCCCTGTCTCTCACCCCGCCTGGCCGTCACAGCTAGGCCAACAGCTCATTCAGCTTGTCCAGCGAGGGGGGGAGCAGCATGTTCAAATGAAACTACATCCTGCTGAGCTTGGGCCACTTTCTATCTCGTTAAAAATGACAGAACACGGCGCACAAGCTCAATTTTTATCCGCTCACGCTCAGGTTCGACAAGTGATTGAACAAGCGATTCCTCAACTGCGTGAAGCACTGGCGGAACAAGGAATTTCACTAAGTGACACATCAGTGGGTGAGCAAGGCTTTTCTAATCAACAGGAAGCGTTTGCTCAGCAAAGCACAGGCTCAAGCGCTGGTGGTGAAAGCGGGGTCACTAGCGTTGAGGGTGAAACCGGGACGCCTGTACCTGTGGGCTCCTCCATCGCACTCGATGGACGTGTGGACCTTTATGCTTAAAACATAGCCACGCTATAAGTATGGTTTAATTGTGAGTACCGTGTTAACTAGCTAAACCAAAAGATAGGCTCTCCAAGAGAGCCTGTTCGTTTCTTCATTATCACCCGCGTCAGGCATAATGCTTGGCTAGTGTCATGTGCGAACATCATGGGAACAACAATGGCAGAATCAAGCGGCGGATCTAAAAAACTGCTCTGGGTAATGATCATTCTCGTACTGCTTTCCTCTGCAGGGGCAGCAGCGGCTATTTATCTAGTGCTGGATCAGCGCGACAGTGGCGAGGTTCAACAGCAAACGATCGAGCTTACCCCCCCTGTGTTTACACGCATTGAGCCATTCACTGTTAATTTAGCTGATGACCGCTATGGTTCACGCCTGCTCTATACGGGTATTACGCTGCGAGTGGGTAACGAACAGAGTAAAGCAATTATCGAAGAGCATATGCCGCAAGTGCGCAGCCGCTTACTAATTCTATTATCGGGCAAACAAGCCAACGAACTCACCTCGACAGAGGGGAAAGAGGAGCTGGCACAGGCAATTATTAGTCGTTTGAACGTACCCCTCAGCGAAAATCAGCCCCCCCTAGATCTTAGGGAAGTGCTGTTTACCGAATTTATTGTGCAATAACCTCGGGAACTGGAGCCGTTCATGTCACAGGACGATCTACTGTCCCAGGAAGAAATTGACGCCTTACTAAAGGGTGTCAGTGGAGACGAAGAGCCCTCTCCGGCTTCGTCCAAGTCTCAGGACGAAACAAAAATTCGACCGTATGACCCGTCGACTCAACATCGGGTCATACGCGAACGTCTGCATGCGCTTGATTTTATTAATGAGCGTTTTGCTCGTTATTTCCGCAACGGGCTATTTAACCTAATTCGTCGCAGCTCAGACATCACTGTCGAGTCCGTGCGCTATCAAAGCTTTAGCGACTTCTCACGTAACGTTCCGGTGCCGACCAACCTTAACATCGTGTCGATGAAGCCGATGCGGGGCTCTGCATTGGTGGTATTTCCACCAAATCTCGTGTTTATGGTAGTAGACAACCTGTTCGGTGGAGACGGGCGATTCGTTACGAAATCAGATGGGCGCGAATTTACCAATACCGAACAACGTATTATCCAGCGCCTGCTCAATCTTGCGATTGATGCCTATCAAGAAGCTTGGAAGGTAGTATACCCGATAGATGTCCACTTTCTGCGCTCCGAAGTCCAGTCTAAATTCGCCAATATTACTAATTCACCTAATGAGATTGTGGTCAATACCAAATTCAATATTGAGGTAGGCAACCTATCCAGTAGCTTTCAGATTTGCATGCCCTACGCAATGATTGAGCCGCTGCGCGATCTATTGGTTAACCCGATCAACGATAGCAATCATGACAGTGATAGCTCTTGGTCACGTCGCATGGCCAGCGAGCTGCGCCAATCTGAAGTTGAGTTGGTCGCTGACTTTGCGCAGATTCCGAGTCGAATTGCTCACGTCATGGGGCTAAAAAAGGGGGATGTTTTGCCGATGGACATTCCCAGTACGATCACCGCCAGCGTTGACGGCGTCCCTGTGATGGAGTGTGAATACGGCAGTCAACGCCAGCAGCGCGCCCTGCGTGTTGTGCGTATGATCGACCATGCTGCTATGAATAACGTATCGTCCAAGGACTTTATTAAAGGTTCAACGCGACAGAAAGCCAAGGAACCCAAAGCATGACTGACCCTAATAAACCCGATCAAAAAGTCTCTGATGACGATTGGGCGGAAGCCATGTCTGAGCAAGAAGAGCCGTCGTCTAGTGCTGATGCCGCAAGCGATGATGATGACCCCTGGGCAGCTGCCATGGCAGAGCAGGAGGCTGCAGAGCAGGCCGATACGGAAGATGAGCCTGAATCAGAGGCACCTCAAGCCAAGCCAGCCAGCGACGATGTATTTCGCCCGCTGAGCGCAGAAAAAAGTGCGACTCCCTCCCGTGATCTTGAGATGATCATGGATATTCCGGTTAAGCTTACCGTTGAGTTAGGGCGCACCAAACTGACGATTAAGCAGCTATTAGAGCTCGCTCAAGGATCTGTCATTGAGCTGGAGGGGTTAGCGGGTGAGCCAATGGATATCCTGATCAATGGCTACCTAATTGCTCAGGGGGAAGTAGTAGTTATCGAAGATAAATACGGTATCCGTATTACTGAGATTATTACACCATCCGAGCGCATTCATAAACTAAACCGATGAGTGTTGCGACCTCTAGTGCGCAAGCCCCCCTTGAGGCATTAAGTGGCGGTGATGCATTAATCGGCATGGCGGCATTAGGCAAAACAGCCGCCGCACTAGCGTTGGTGATTGCCATTATTTTGCTGTGTACATCGCTGCTCAAACGCTGGCAGCATCATCGCTATGACCATGGTGCACGTTTACGCATCGTAGGTACCACCGCAGTAGGCAATCGCGAGCGAATTGTGGTCGTCGAAATTGAAGACACATGGCTCGTTCTGGGCGTTAGTGGTGGCCGCATTAGTAAACTACACGAACGTCCAGCGCCTACTGATCGTACATCATCCACTCCCCCCCGTCCGCCGACCCGCTTCTCACAGCGTTTAGCTAACGCTATAGCTAATAGTCGCGGCAAGGGCGACAGTACTTCCTCAGACTCTCAGCATACCTCATGAAATACGCTCAGCATTTTGCCTGGCTCTATTCGCGTCACTGGTGGCTGATGAGTATTCTCATCATCGGCTGCCTCGTGGCTTTTCCTAGCCACGCCCAGCAACTACCGGGGTTAGTCTCGCAACCAACGGAAGGTGGTGGTCAGCAGTGGTCTCTCTCTCTACAAACACTGCTGCTCTTAAGCTCGTTGGCGTTCTTGCCAGCAATGCTGCTGATGATGACCAGCTTTACCCGCATCATCATTGTACTCAGCCTGCTAAGGACAGCGATGGGTACTCAAGCTACGCCGCCTAACCAGGTACTGTTGGGGATCGCGCTCTTTTTAACGTTTTTTATTATGTCGCCAGTACTTAACCAAGTATATGACACCGCCTGGGTGCCGTTGACGGATGAGGTGATCAATTTTGAAGAGTTCCTGCTTCGCGCGCAGCTACCTTTCCGAGAGTTTATGCTGGCTCAAACACGGGAGCCAGACCTGGCCCTATTTGTTCGTTTAGCCGATGTGGGCCCCTTGCAAGGGCCAGAAGAACTACCAATGCGCGTCTTGCTACCTGCCTTTGTCACCAGCGAGCTCAAGACGGCCTTTCAAATTGGCTTTACCATCTTTATCCCTTTTTTGATCATTGACCTTGTAGTGGCCAGTACGCTAATGGCGTTGGGGATGATGATGGTTCCACCGATCACTATTTCGCTGCCATTTAAGCTCATGCTTTTTGTATTGGTTGACGGCTGGCAGCTCATTATTGGTTCGTTGGCAGAGAGCTTTTATATGATTTAACGTCGCGGGGCGACGAGGAGCGTAATCATGACACCCGAGATGGTGATGAGCGTCGCTTATCAGGGTATGCGCGTGACACTTTTTCTAGCTGGTCCTATGCTGTTAGCAGCACTATTTACAGGTCTGATTATTAGCCTGTTCCAGGCCGCTACCCAAATAAACGAGATGACGCTGACATTTATCCCGAAAATCTTAGCGGTGTTTGCCGTTCTGGTACTAGCGGGCCCCTGGCTCATCGGCTTAATTACCGACTTCACGACGCGGCTATTTACCAACATACCCGCAATGGTGATGTAGCCTGTGGTTGAAGTAACATTTGCCCAGCTTCAGGGGTGGCTGGTGGCCTTTTTTTGGCCCTTTGTGCGTATTACGGCCTTTATGACAGCGACGCCTTTATGGGGCCACTCCAGCATTCCCAATCAAGCTAAAGTAGCGCTTGCCGCAGTGATCGCCGTCGTCATTGCTCCCGTTCTCCCACCGATGCCCAGTGTACCGCTCATGTCTTGGGCAGGTCTGGGCATCATCATTGAGCAAATGCTGATCGGTATTGCGATTGGGCTGGTGATGCACATTATGTTTGCCGTTGTCCAAGCGGCCGGTGAGTTTATCGGCCTTCAGATGGGGCTTGCCTTTGCGAGCTTCTTTGACATGTCTAGTGGCACCAACATTATGGTGCTATCACGCATTCTCTATATGGTCACCCTGCTCATGTTTCTCGCCTTTAATGGCCACCTAATGGTGTTAGAAACACTAGTGATGAGCTTTGAAACACTTCCAATTGGAATTGGCAGCCTTAATCCTAATGCGTTTGAACTACTGGCACGCTACGCAGGTACTATCTTTGCTTCAGGTATGCTGCTCGCTTTGCCTCTGGTAGCCTCGTTGCTCATTATTAATCTGGCGCTAGGCATCCTAAACCGTTCAGCACCGCAGCTAACCGTGTTTAATATTGGCTTTCCTACCTCGCTCACCGTTGGCATAGTGTTGCTCATGGTGCTAATGAGCGATATCGGCAGCTTTCTTCAGCAGCTGTTTAGCCAGGGAATTAGCTTTACGCAAAGCCTGATTGAGACCATGGCGCCCTTAAATTAATGCCCCGGCACATGGCCAGGGCATAGCAAAAGAGTGACTGCTCGCTAAGACATTACATAAAGTCAAATAGCGACATCCCCTTAATATCCACAAACGCTTTTTGAGAAGCCTGCAGACCAACCTGACGCAAGCTATATTCTGAAATAGCATCAGCGTAGTCCAGATCCACCAAGTCAGAAAGCGTCTGCTCATAATTGAGCATCCGGTTACTACCTACAGCATCCACCACGTCTAGCTCGTTTAGTTTTGCCCCAGCCGAAGCGCGCACTGTTAGAACATTATCAAGGGCATTATCTAGATCTCGCATAGATGTGTTTAGCGTATTGCGCAGTTCTGCTTTCTCGGCAGGCGTTTGAGCCGGCGATTCTAATACACGGATGGCCGCTTCCATCGTACGAAAGAGATCGGCAGGCCGCTGGTCACTACCCGACTGGGCAACAAGAATCTCGTCGTCAGGCTCAGCGCTGCCAGTGAGTGTGACATTAACACCCCCAAAACTAAGCTGCTGACCTTTACCGACATATTCTCCTGTCACCACCAAATCATCAGGATCTTCCTGCCACTCGCCTTCACTAAAACGCTGCACTTGGTAGCTGACGCCACTATCCACCGTCGTGTCTTCATAAAATACAACACGGTAGCTGTCGCCATACCCAGGGTCATTGACATTACTCACCTGTGGGCCACTAAACGTCACGCTACCAGTATTTCTACCCGCCTCACCCGGAATTGGCTGCCCATCTAAACCGCTCTTCACAGCCTCGGCGACATAGCCTGCACCGCTCGGTACACTTTGGAATATCGAGATACCGTTCTCCGTGACCGGCATTAAACGTGAGGCATCGATACGCTGCTGGCGAGCGTTATCATCCCCTTTATACTCAATATTGCCTTCACTATTTTTAACAAAGGGAGGTGCATTATCAGCATAGCCACCAAATAAGTAACGACCGTTACCATCAGTCGCGTTTGCTTGGCCGATCATGGTTTCGTAAATACCTTTTAGCTCGCTGGCAATCGATTCTCGGTCAACATCGCTCAAGGTATCGCTTGATGCTTGAACTAGTCTTGTCTTTGCACTAATAACGGAGTCACTGATGCTATTAAGTATACTTTCTGTCTGTGCTAGAGAGTTACGTGCAGATACGCGAGAGTCTTCAAACTGTTGGGTAATCGCCTTAGATTGATCAACACGCACGGCGCGCGCTGCTGACTGTGGATCGTCCGAAGGGTTAACCACACGGCGCCCGCTAGCAATCTGTTGACTAATTTTTAGAAAGTCATTCTGCTGACGGTTAATTGAAGCCGTACTTTGTTCATACATGGTAACGCTGCTAATACGCATGAGGCAGACTCCTAACCGTTAGCTACGTAAGCCTAAAATAGTGTCAAAAATAGTAGAGGCCGTATCGATGACGCGGGCATTGGCTTGATAAAACTGCTGAAAGCGAATCAGATTTGCCGCTTCTTCATCCAGGTTAACACCAGACTCCGACTGCTGCACTGCACGCAGCTGATCAGTTAAGCCTTGGCGTGCATCAAGGTTGACCTGAATAATGTTGGTGCGATTTCCCACATCGCTGACCAGCGCCCCATAAGCGCCACTCAATGAGGCAGAACCACCTACGATATCCTTACTCTGGAGATCTTGGAGCGCTAAGGCATTGCGATTGTCGCCTGCAGCAGCGCTCCCTTGCTGAAATGTTAGAGTCCCTTCTGTAGATACATCAGCTAATACAAATGAGACACCATCAATAGTGATTTCATCGTCCTCAGCCAATACAGCTGCGGCTGTACCTGCCGAATCTTGAACGACTCCATTAGGATCTAAGATTCGCGCTTCGCCGTTAACAGAGACCTGACCAGCATACCCACTGACAGATAAGTGCTGATTGGCATTAAGTTCAATTTCCAGTGATTCCGACGTATTGGCAAGCGCATTCTCATAGCGAACATTGCTCACCTCTAGGTCTCCACTCTGCTCAACTAAGCTACCTGCAGCAATTTTATCTAAGTCTGAAACAATGGCTTCCATTCCACCAGCAGCACGTCGTAGTGGTTGAATTTCAAAGCTATCGCCATTTTGGGCAAGATTAATATCGTTGAAATTGACATCAACACCGGCAAAACTTAGAACATTGTCGCTAAATGACCATTCATCCGCCTCTAGCGCCTCACCGGTATCTTTTCTAATCACTTCAAACTCTTCAGTCGATGCATTAATAACACGCACCGTATAGTCGGTTGCTCGTAATGCGCTAGTATTCGCAGAGTCGATCGTAGCACTGACCTCTGCGGATCCCTTATTATCTGTATTATAGTAAGCGTTAGATTGACCAATACTAAAAAACTCTTGGCCCTGCTCACCGTTCAGGTCAACACCTTTTTGGTGTTGCGCATTAAATTCGAGTGCAATAGAAGCCGCCAACTGCCCTATCTGGTTCTGAGTTTTATCTAATGTCTCAGATCGAAAGCTCATTAAGCCACCTAATGAGCCACCTGTAATTAAACCTTCATCTAGGCTGACAAGGTTGCCATTACCACGAGCCCCTTCACGGTAGCCAACGACGATCCGTTGTGGATCATTCGGTGATGTAACAGCTTCGAGTTTATAGGCAGTATCCCCCGTGACGAGCGGCTGCCCATTAGGAAGAGAAAGATTGTAAGTCTTGCCATCTTGAATATTAAGACGCAAGTTCATCTTTTCATTCAACTCGGAGATCAGCTGGTCGCGCTGATTCAGCAAGCTATTTGGTGCCTCACCAAGCTGTGCACGCGAAAGTGCTATTTCACGGTTAATATTAGCAATCTGGCTTGTGGTGTTATTTATTTGGGTAATTTCGTCTTTAATTTGGCCGTTAACGCCTGATTGTAAATCCTGCAGATATCCATCAAACGAACGGAATTGAGCCGTTAGCGTATCCGCAGTGCCAAGCACGCCCTGCCGGGCGGCAGGATCCGAAGGAGCACTTGCTAAATCCTCAAGAGCGGAAAAGAAATTCTGCATCAAAGGAGAGAGACCTGCTTCACGATCTGCAAGCAAGTTATCGATTTGAGAGATTTGCGTATTGTAGGTCTCTAGGGCTGTTGATTGCGACTTGGCATTGTTCAATTGCGCGGCAACGAACGTATTGAACTGACGCTCAATATCTGCAACGCGGACACCGGCATTGTTCCGGCTTTCATTGAGTACCGTAATCTCTCGATTGTAGCCAGGAGTATAGACGTTACTAATGTTGTTGCTCGTTGTATTGAGGGCATTCTGCGCCGCATTGAGGCCGCTTAAGCCGATCGAAAACATGCTCATGGTTCAATTCCTTAGGCCGATTCTCTACTTATCGGCAGTGCGCAGAAAAACTTGAGTAGTTACCTAGCGAGAATCCGCCAACAGGCTACCCGCAGAACTCAGCGGCCCCATCGTATTCATTACCGATACCAGCTTATCGGCATAGCGCGGGTCGGTGGCATAGCCGCCACGCTGTAACTCACGCGCTGCTTGCTCTGCGTTAGACGCCTGCAAAACACCGGCGTAACGCGGATTGTTGCCAATTAGGTTGGCATAATCGGTAAAGGCATGCTCGAACGAGTCGTAGACACGGAAGGTGTCGACGACCTGCGTACGGCGACCGTTCACGTATTCGTGGGTTACGATGTCGGTGGTCTTACCCTGCCACTGGCTACCTGCCTTGATGCCAAACACGTTATAGCTGTTATGCCCCTGCTGGGTCGCGATTTCATGGCGTCCCCAGCCGGTTTCGAGCGCGGCCTGCGCCAAAATGAGTTCAGCAGGCACGCCCGTGGCTGCGCTCGCCGCTTGGGCAGGCATGGCCAGCGTTTGCATGAAACGCGTGACATGGTCATGCCCAGAGGCTGCTGTACGCGGGGCTTCTACAAGCGAAGCGGAAGCGCTGCTGCTCGCTGGCTGTTGCCGAATGGCATCCAACTCATCGTAAAAACGGCCGCTGCCCGACGCGGGAGCCTGGCCACTATCGGGCTGCAGGGGGTTGTCCAGAACGCGCGGTGTGCCGCGGGGAATGCCAGCAATCAGCGCCTGAAGCTCCTGGTCAGAATTGGAGGCTGGCTGCCCCACCACGCCCTGACGATGCAGTTGTTCCACCAACGCATCGGCCAAGCCGATACCCCGGGAAGCCATAACCTGAGACCACTGCTGATCGAGCATGGACTGATAGAAGGTCGTATCGCGACTCTCCAGCAGCCCCGAGGTCGGCGTGGCATCCCGCATGCTTTTGACCATCATCTGAATGAAGAGCGCTTCGAACTGCTGCGCCGCGCCCTGCACGCCCGCTTCAGGATCAACGCGCGCATTGTGCTGCAGCCGCTGGAAGCCGTTCATATCCAGCGCGAACTGACTGGTCATATCGCCCATGCTCATCAGATGATCTCCAGCTCAGCACGCAAAGAGCCTGATGCTCTTAACGCTTCCAGAATCGACATTAAATCCTGAGGTGTCGCACCTAATGCATTCAGTGCATTCACCACGTCTGCCAAGTCTGCTCCTTCAACAATTTGCAGGTAGGCTTCCTGCTGCTCAATATTGATATCCGCATCAGGCACTACAACGGTTTCACCCTCCCCGAGTGGGTTAGGCTGGCTAACACCAAATTGGGTATCAATCATAATCGACAGATTACCGTGGGCTACTGCAGCTCTACGCAGGGTAACCGCGCTGTTCATAACCACAGAGCCTGTACGTGCATTGAGCACCACTTTGGCGGGCGCCTCAGCTGGTGTTAGCTGAACATTCTCAACCCGAGCCATAAAATTAACCCGAGCGTTGGCATCCATTGGGCCATCGAGGGCAATGACTCGGCCATTGCGTGCATAGGCAACAGACTGGCCGAACTCATTGTTAATTGCCGTTACCATGCGCTGAACGGTGCCAAAATCAGCGTCGTTCAGCTGCAACTCTAGCATCCCACCGTTGCCACCAAGATTGAGCGGCACTTCACGCTCAACAAGAGCCCCGTTCGGAATGCGACCAGAGGCCTGCTGGTTAATCTGTACGCTACTACCACCCGCCTGCGCACCGGCGCCGCCCACTAACATATTGCCCTGGGCAATCGCATAGGTATCGCCATCGGCACCTTTCAGTGGCGTCATCAATAGTGTGCCACCACGCAGGCTACTGGCGTTGGCAATCGAAGAAACAACGATATCGAGACGCTGCCCTGGACGGGAGAATGGTGGCAGATCTGCAGTCACCATCACAGCAGCGACGTTGCGCAGCTGAAGGTTGGTTCCAGGCGGAACGGTCACGCCTAACTGCGACAGCATGTTGGTTAAACTTTGGCTGGTGAACGGCGCTTGGGTGGTTTGGTCACCGCTGCCATCTAACCCCACCACCAAGCCATAACCAACAAGCTGGTTATCACGAACACCAGCAAAGCTCGCTAGCTCGCGCACCCGCTCGGCGTGTGCTGGCAGCATCACAAAACAGAGAGCCAACAGAGTCGCAAAGCGCGCGGTTGCTTGAATCCGTTGATACACCTTCCACTGCATAGCCATTTCACCAGGTCTCTGTTGTCGAGCTTGTTGACACGCCTAGAACGGCGAAACATTCAAGAAAAAGCGCTGCAGCCACCCCATATGCTGCGCTTCGTTGATATAGCCATCGCCCACGTACTCGATACGCGCATCGGCGACTTGAGTCGACGGCACGGTGTTTTGCGCGGTAATCGTGCGAGGATTCACGACACCGGAGAAACGAATGAACTCGGTGCCCTGATTGATCGCGATCTGCTTCTCGCCGCGCACGCGCAGGTTCCCGTTATTCATGACTTCCAATACGGACACGGTGATCGTACCGGTAAACGTATTGTTGGCCTGTGAGCCACCGCCGCCCGCAAAATCACTGGCCCCCTCAACATCGAAACCGTACTCCGCCAGTGTATCCAGCACGTCGGGAAGTTGGGCCAAGTTGAGGCTGGCACTGCCCGAACGGTTGGCATTGGACTGAGAGTTCTTACTAGCACTGACTTCTTCATCCAGCACAATGGTCAGAATGTCTCCTATCGTGCGCGGCCGACGATCTTCAAAAAGAGGCTGATAGCCGCGACGCGCCTGATAAATAGAGCCATTAGGAACAGGTGGCGGACGGTCGATGATAGTGATTTGCTCTTGTTCGCCGACGACAGAGGCACGCGGGATTTGCGCGCACCCTGCCGTCAATAACACCAGCAGTGCTAAGCTCACCATCACGATGCGGCGTAACTTAAAGTTTGATTTCAGCATAGCGCGACCTGTTAAGAAGCCCTGACGAACTTTGACATTAGAGCTGGCTTAGACGCGCTAGCATTTCATCGCTGGTAGAGATAGCACGACTATTGATCTCATAGGCACGCTGCGTTTGGATCATATTGACCATCTCTTCGACGACGTTCACGTTCGATGTCTCCACATATCCCTGGAACAGTCGTCCGGCACCGTTGTTGCCTGGGATGTCTTGATTAGGTGCGCCTGATGCGCCTGTTTCAAGGTAGAGGTTGCCACCAATACTTTCGAGGCCAGCGGGATTAATAAAGGTGCTGAGTGAGATTTGCCCCACTTCTGTATCCGTTGCAATCCCTGGCTGGCGAACGCTGACGATTCCGTCTTCACCAATAGTGACAGAAAGTGCATTCACAGGAAGGAAAATGGCTGGCTCAATTGGGTAACCGTTTGCTGTCACCATCTGACCATTTTCATTGAGTTGAAAGCTACCATCTCGTGTATAACCCGCCGTACCGTCAGGCAGTAACACCTCAAAGAAACCGTTCCCTTCAATGGCCAAGTCACGAGAATTTTGTGTTTCTTCTAGGCTTCCCTGGGTATGTAAACGCTCAGTAGCAACCGCACGCACACCCGTACCTACTTGCATCCCAGACGGTAGCCGGTCCTGAATATTATTCTGGGCCCCAGGCTGGCGCATATTTTGGTAGAGCAGGTCTTCGAATACCGGGCGCGAACGTTTAAAGCCATTGGTGCCGACGTTCGCCAAGTTGTTCGAAATAACATCTAGTTTGGTTTGCTGAGACTCCAGCCCGGTCTTGGCAGTCCACAAAGACTTAATCATACATATATTCCTTTGGCTGAGTGGCTGCGATTAGCCCTGAATAGATAAAATACTGTTAGCTCGCTGAGCATTTTCATCCGCCGTACTTAGCATCTTCATCTGCATATCGTAGCGGCGCGCCACGTCAATCATGGAGACCATGGCATCCACGGCGCTGACGTTACTGCCCTCTAGAGCGCCGCTTACCAGACGCGCCTCTTCATCAGCCTGAAGTACGCCTGGCGCACCATCATCGCCAGGAGGCGCCCTGAACAAACCATCCTCACCACGCTCCAGGGCCTGTTCATCCGGTGTAACGAGCTTGATGCGGCCAACGTCCACCATTGCCTCAGGGCCCTCTCCTTGAGGAATGGCACTAATCGTCCCATCTGCCCCAAATGAGATTTGCGCGCCCTGTGGAACAGCAATCGGCCCAGCGTCTCCCATTACAGGGCGGCCTACACTCAACAGAACACCGTCACTATCAAGCTGCAGATCACCGCGACGGGTATAGGTCTCTGTACCATCTTCTGCTAACACCGCCATCCAGGCGTTTCCTTGCATGGCCACATCTAACATACGTCCAGTGCGCTCGATGGGGCCTTGTGAGAAATCAGTACCCGGCGTGGTTGTCACCGCCGCCACCCTTGTTGGCAGGGTGCCCGCGCCTTCAATGGGTACCGAGCGCGCAGCCTGCAACTGAGCACGAAAACCAGCGGTGGACACATTCGATAGGTTATTACTCACTACCGACTGCTGTTCCATCGTGTGTTTAGCGCCACTCATGGCGGTGTATAGCATGCGATCCACAGCATCAACTCCTTAATCAATCATTAAAGATTAATAATGGTCTGCAGGAGCTCGTCCTGAGTGCTGATCGACGTCGAGTTCGCTTGGTAGGCACGCTGCGCTACGATGGTATCGACTAGCTGCTTGGCGAGATCAACGTTGGAGTTTTCCAACACGCCTGACTCAATGGTGCCAAAGACACCGGTGCCCGCCGTACCGATAATGCCAATACCTGAAGCATTAGTTTCACGCCAGGCGTTATCACCAATGGCCTGCAAACCTTCTTTGTTAGCAAAATTCGCCAACACGATTTGCCCGGCGTCGCGGCGCTCCTCGTTGGTATAGATACGAATCACACGCCCCTCACGCGTCACCTCTAGACCGGCCAAACTGCCAGACGTATAGCCATCTTGTGTCAGCGTATTTTGAACGGAATTATTGTTAAACTGTGTTGTCCCCGTAAGCGTGAAGTCATAGCTCAACGCTTCCGCGCCATCCCCAACTAGAAATTCCAGTTCAGCAAAGGCCTTGGTAGCCCCGGGATTATCTATCGCTGTCGCATCGAAAGCATCAGCACGATCACTTCCGTTTGTAGAAGCACTATCTTCGTTAATCGCTGGAGGTATTCCCGGTGACCCAAAGGTCAGAACATACCCTGCATCAGCAACACCAACGACGGTATCTTCGTCCCGGGCACCACTCGCCGCTGTGTCTAAATCACCATAGGTGGCCAATTGACCATTACCATTGAATTTTAACCAAAAGGCGTTATCCATATTGGTCGATGCTGCACCAGAGCCGCCTGTGAACGATAGCTTACCGTCCACGGCCTGAAACGCTTTCCAAGTATTGTCGGCTACCTTCTCATAATAAACCGTTATATTGCGCTCATTACCTAGAGAGTCATAAGCCGTGAAACTGTTGGAGTAATGGTAAGATACATCTATTTCAAGAGGATCGCCTGCAGGATCGTAAGCTCCATCGCCATCTACGGTGAGCAGATTTCCAGTCGAGTCAACGGCCTGAAGTGAAGACTGCTGTAGATTCTGCCCAGGTACGATACTGGCATCTAGATTATAGGTAGCCGCTGCGTTAGCCGTTGCTTTAGCTGGAATATCAGCAGAAGAAATATTGATGGGTGTCGGTGCCCCCCCAGCAATAACAGGCGAAAAAGGATCGTTTGGTTCTGACAGCCCATAGCCCGTCAGTCGTTGCCCGGCCGCATTTACTAAAAAGCCTTGATTATCTTGGCTAAACTGGCCATTGCGCGTATACGCAGCTTCACCACTATTAAGCTGAACACGGTAAAAACCTTCACCCGCTACAGCAAGGTCCAGCGTACGTCCAGTTGCCTCTAAATCGCCAGCCGTAAAGTCTTGACGCACGTTTGCAATCTTGACACCTAAGCCCACTTGGCTATTAGCACCTGCAAACACGTCTGCAAAGATAGCGCCCGAGCTCTTGAAGCCGACGGTTTGCGAGTTCGCAATATTGTTGCCGAGAATCTTCAGGTTTTCTGATTGGGCGTTCAGGCCACTTAATGCTTGAGAAAAGCTCATTTTTTTCTCCTAGAGATGGGAAATTCTATACATCAAAGAATTTGTTTTACGTCATTCAGACTGATTTGCCCATAAATGGCCCCAAGGTCCAACCGAACACCGCCATTGCCATCGTTGGGTGTCACGCTATTAACAATGGCGTAGTTAAGGGCAGTAGACTCAATCACTTCGCCTTCGGCATCCGTTGCTTCTAGCTGAACTGTATAGCGATTACTGGCGACAACGTCACCCTGATCATTTTTTCCATCCCACTGGAAAGACTGCACGCCCTCTTCAACAGACCCCAAGTCGTAGCGACGGATTACCTGGCCGCCTTGACCCAAAATCGTTGCCTGCACATTTGCTGCTGGTTGCGCTAGCTCAATGCCAAAGGGCGTAGAGTAAGGCTGGCCTTCACCATCCTGCTCCAACATGATCTGACGACCAGGCACCATGACGCCTTGGCCAATTAGCCCACTCGCCTGCAGCGCCTGGTTGGCATTCATTTGGCTGGTAATACTTTCCAACGTAGAGTTGAGCTGCTCAATGCCACTGACGGTGTTGATTTGAGCAATCTGCGACGTCATCTCCGCGTTTTCCATCGGCTTCAGAGGGTCTTGATTCTGAAGCTGGGTGATAAGCAGCGTCATAAAACTATTACGTAGCTCTTCTGACTGGCTCTGCTGTAGTTGAACGCCACCACCATTAATATTGGATAACGTTGCTGGGTTAATTGTGTTCATCGTTAGCCCTCACCGAGCGATAGCGTTTGAACCATCATCTGTTTGGTTGTGTTGAAAACCTCGACGTTGGCCTGATAGGAGCGCGATGCCGAAATCATATTGACCATCTCATGGACCGGCTCAACATTCGGCTTAGCAACGTAGCCATCTTCATCAGCCGCTGGGTGGTTCGGCATATACTCCATGCGCAGCGGTGAATCGTTTTCCACAACCTCAGTAACCCGGACGCCGCCGACACCGTAGCGGTTAGACTGTGCCTGGGTTTCAAACATCACCTGCTTTGCGCGGTAGGTTTCACCATCGGGCCCTGCCACGCTATCGGCATTGGCCATGTTGCTTGCCGTTACATTCATACGCTGCGCTTGGGCGCTCATCGCAGAACCGGCAATATCAAACGCTGAAAACATCGACATCGCTTATTTCTCTCCTATTACTAGGTTATTCAGGTTGCATCGCATTTTTCAGGCCCTGAATACGACGGTTCATCATGGTGAGCGCCGCCTGGTAGCGCACAGCGTTATCCGCGAACTGGGTTCGCTCACGGTCCATGTCAACGGTGTTACCATCCAGGCTCGGCTGATCAGGAACACGATAGAGCAGCTCGGTGTTTCCAGCACCACGCCATGCGGGGCCTTCTCCTGCCAAGTGCTGTTCGGAGGTACGCGCTAACGCTAAGCCGCCATTTGGCTGCTGTTGAGACTGTCCGCCTTCAACGGCTTTTTTCAGCTCACTAGCAAAGTCAATGTCGCGCGCCTTATAGTTGGGCGTATCCGCATTGGCAATGTTAGCGGCTAGCACTTGGTGACGTGCTTGGCGCAGGCCCAGCGCCTGCTGGTGGAAGTTAAAGGCAGATTCAAGCTGATCAATCATGCCGATCCTCGCTCGCCGTGAGGCCAAAATAAATCGGAAATTGTTGATGATGAATAATATGCCCCTCTCTTTCACCTTAAAGCATGGAACAGCTACCGTTTACACCAGCATTTCCCATGATGCGTAGGATACTTTTGCATTACACTCCCATGCTGATGTTTACCATCTGATTTTCTATACTGGGCGACTTTACCCATGCGCTATTTGCTGCACATTGTTGCACGCTACTCAGCAGTTAAGACATTGTTGTTACTGCTATGTGTTGGCTTATCCCAACCCTCCTGGGCAGAAACAAGCGATCAGTCACTTGTTGAAAGCGTCCAACAATTTCTCTATCAAGAAGCACAGGCCCTGGGACAAGAGGCAGTCATCAATATCGCACCGCCATCCCCCCATTTACCCACCTGCATACAGCCAACGCCCTTTCTGACTAACCCTAACCAAGCTCCTATTGGGCGTGTTTCTGTAGGCGTTAGGTGTGGAGCTGATGGGCGTCAAGTACGCTACCTTCAGGCAGAAGTGGGTGTCATTGGCAGCTACGTTGTGGCAAGCCAAGATATTGATAGAGACACGTTGGTTACCGCAGCTATGCTCGACCAGCGGGAAGGCAACCTTAGCGATTTATCTAGCCAAACGCTGACCGACCAGGCCGATATTGTCGGCAAAGTAGCTCAGCGGCCTATCCGTAGTGGCAGCACGTTTCAGGCGCATTTCCTGCAAGCACCTAGCCTCGTGGAACGCGGGCAGCGCGTAACAGTCATAGCAGAAGGAGCAGGCTTTCGTGTCTCTCGAGAGGGGGAGGCACTTGCTGATGGGGCACAAGGAGAAACCATTCGTGTGCGTTTTGGTTCTCGTGAAATAATGACGGCGCGGGTGATCGGCCAAGGCACATTAATGGTGGATTTTTAGCCTAAGACCTAAAGTGTTTAGCACCTAGGCCGATAGATAGTCATACAGCGCGCGGCACCCCAACGTTGACGATGAGGCCAACAACGTGAAAATTGATAACCTTAATCCGCTGCTTCGCAATACTCCAGCGCAGCAGCGTGATGACGCACAGAAGGTAAGTGAAGCAAAGCAGCCTGAAACGGGTAATACTACCCGTGAAGCGACTCAGCTCAGCCAATCTAGCATCGATAGCAGCCAGGATATCGACATGGCTAAGGTACAGGAAATTCGTGATGCTATTCGTGAGGGACGGCTCGAAGTGCGTGCCGACCGTATTGCGGATGGTCTAATTGCCAACTTGAAAGATCAGTAAATCTACCTATGAGCCTTTCACGCCTACTCTCCAGTCAGTTGCAACGCCTCGAGGATTTGATTGCTTTACTCTCCAGCGAACAAGAGCAGTTGACTAAAGGCAGTATTGACGGCGATATATTGACTGATATCGCGGGTAAGAAACAGGCGCTTCTAGAAGAACTAGAACGCATGGAGGTATTACGTCGCGGGGTACAGGCAAAACTTGGCTATCCAGAAGGCGGTCCTGGCGCGAAGCTGGCGGCCACAGATGCTGACTGCCTAGCAACCTGGGAAAGCTTGCTAGAAAAAAGTGAGCGAGTTTCACGAATGAATGCATTAACCGGGCAAATGCTCTCATTGCGTATGAAGCATAACCAGGAAATGCTGGACTACATTCGCCAAATTGCAGAAAAAACGCTCTACAAGCCCAACGGGCGCAATAGTGCTCAGCCGGGCCGCATTAATGCCTCTGCTTAACAAGCAATTATAGACAAATACTATACAAAGCGCTTCAATGGGAACAACATCGTTCACCATCGGAGTTTGTTATGCTGCCTCATCTTCCAGAAGGTTTCACCGCCGTTGTGGCAGGTGCAAATGGCGGTATAGGAAGCGCCATACTGCAAAGCCTGCTTTCATCTCCGCAAAGCAGTTGGATGAAGTATCATTTGCCCAGGTGATGCATATTAATGCGGCAACCCCAGCCCTGCTGAGTTAAGCTCAGTTCTTGTGTATGGAGGGCAGTAGAGAGGGTGGCGTATCCTGTTGATTGATCTCGCCAGATCACAACCAACATAGGACGGATACGCCATGAGCAATTCTACTCTCCAAGCCGTGA
>NZ_JAMXSJ010000070.1:0-7198 GCF_024124725.1 Halomonas sp. Ps84H-12
CGGGCGACGAAGTCACCGGTAACGAAACCCGCGTGAAAGTCGTCAAAAACAAGGTGGCACCGCCGTTCCGGCAAGCTGAGTTCCAGATCCTTTACGGCAAAGGTATCTACCACGCGGGTGAGGTTATTGATCTTGGCGTGCAGTGCAGCCTAGTGGACAAAGCAGGCGCTTGGTACAGCTATAAAGGCAACAAGATCGGTCAGGGTAAGGCCAATGCTGCGCAGTATTTAGAAGACAATCCGGAAATCTCAGACGAGATTGAAGCTGAAATACGTCGCCAACTGATGCCAGTCGCGCAGCGCAAGGGCGAAGACAAAGCTGTAGCTGTAGAGGTACCAGAAGAGGACGCCTAACGCAGATTGTTAAAGGTTTTTACAAACCTTGTCCATGCGCAACACCTAAATTAAACTAATAAGTGCAGCCCCCGCGGTTTGTTGTTCTCCAAGTATTCACTTAATAACACCTGGGCTGGGGGCGGTATCTCAGCCTCTTTCTTAGTCTATCGTTCAGCTTATCGACCACTCTTCTTAGCTCTGTGTCAGACAAGGTTCGAAAGTCAGTCCCTTTCAGGAAATATTGGCGAATCAGGCCATTCGTATTTTCATTGGTGCCACGCTGGCATGAGTGGTACGTGTCACAAAAACAGATCTTGGCTGAGACGGTCTTAGTAACTGTCGGTGCTCGGCGAATTCAGAACCGTTATCCAAGGTGCACTGCGCCTCGGCGGGGTTCTAACAACCGGATCATCGTCTTGGCAGTTTCAGTGGCCGTTATCTTCGGTAGGCGCGCTGCCAAGAGGTAGCCGCTGTGTCGTTCGATCAGGGGAGAGCGCGTCCTGGTATTTGGCGGTCGCGATATAGAGGCGAGCAGCGTGGCGCTGGCATTGCTTTTAGGCAAAACAGCTTGGCCGGCGGCGCGGGGGCGGTCTTCATGCCTTCTTCGCACGTCGGGCAGGCATATTTGCGGCGCACATGACGGGTCACCTCGATCCGGGCAGGCAACCCGTGCAGTTTCTCAATGACCTCTTCACCGATTATCTTTAGCGCGGCACTGTCCTTGTGGCAGTGGTGATCGTTATCGGGCAGTTCATGCACCACCTCAACGCGCGGTAGTTCTGGCGGTAGCGCCACACGCCCGGCGCGCGTGCGACGATTAGCAGTTGAGGTCGTCTCGCACGTTGCGTCATCAGCGACCTTCCCAGCAAACCACTGACACTTCTAGCTACCTGTACACTATCTATCCAAATTTATCGTCAACTATCTGATAGTCATAACTTACCCACCTGATGTCAGCTTAACGATATCCCCAACTGGGTAAGAGTCTTCTTTTCTATAATCACTTTGTTTTAATTATAAAGGAATAAAATAAGCCTAGGTGTTTGGTCCTGGGGTGTGGTGGTTTATGGTATGAAACCTTGTCCGCGGAGGATCCATGGCTCAGGTACTTCATCAACGCGCCACGACCACGCACGCCATCCGAGAAGACATACAGCGATCGACTGAGTCGGTCGCGACGTTAAGTCGACGCTACGGCATTAACCCTAAAACCGTACGCAAGTGGCGCAGCCGGACCTCTGTCGAAGTTGTGCGTATGGGACCCAAAGCAGCTCGCTCCACATCGCTGACACGGTCAAGTCTGCACCGACTCTACCAGCGCCACGGTACTAGTCAGCGGCCTAGGGCTGGCGAAGCAACGCGCGAGAAAAAGTTCTTCAAACATTACCCTATCGGCTATTTGCATATCGATATTAGCGATATCCAGACAGGCGAAGGCAAGGCCTATCTCTTCGTTTCAATGGATCGAACGTCCAAGTTCGTTCATGCGCAGCTATACTAAAAGATAAGGGTATCCGGATTATCTGGTTGGTATGCGAGAGAGAAAGGTGGCCGACAAACTCAACCCACAACGGATTAGCTGGTTGATGGCTCGCTCAGTACGCTCACTTGCTAGAGAGCAGATACTTCACCAAACAGGCGATGCCCAGGACCAGCAGCAATAGTAGGGCAATTCCGATCACTGGCATTATCCAGCCCATCGCCCCCATCATCCCGCAATCGGGTAGTGTCGTGTTCATCGTGACAGAGCTCCCTGTGGTGTCCATGCCCAAAACCCGTGGTGCCGCCGCCCAGTGGCACCACGGTCGCGCTCATATCGTTCACCCGGCACAGCAGGACAACTGCGTCACATCCTTGGTGAAAGTCTGGGCACAGAGCTTGAGCCCTTCCACCATGGTCAGGTAGGGAAATAGCTCATTGGCGATGTCGTGTACGGTCATGCGTGCGCGTAGCGCCATCACCGCCGTCTGGATCAGCTCACCGGCTTCCCCCGCCACCGCCTGCACCCCCAGCAACCGGCCCGAGTCGCGTTCGGCCACCAGCTTGATGAAACCACCGGTGTCGAAATTCACCAGCGCACGCGGCACGTTTTCCAGGTCCAGCTCGCGGGTATCGACGCTGAAGCCTTGCTCGATGGCCTCGGCTTCCGTCAGGCCGACGGTGGCCACCTGGGGGTCGGTGAAGATCACCGCCGGCATGGCGCTCAGGTCCAGGGTGGCTTCGCCCCCGGTCATGTTGACGGCAGCCCGGCTGCCCCCGGCGGCGGCGACATAGACGAACTCCGGCTGATCGGTGCAGTCACCGGCGGCATAGAGCCCCGGCACCGTGGTGTGCAGATGCTCATCGACCAGAATCGCCCCACGTGCGGTTTCCACGCCGAGGCTCGCCAGGTTCAGGGCCTCGGTATTGGGTGTCCGTCCGGTGGCCACCAGCAGTTGATCCGCCCGCAAGGTGCCGGCGTTGGTGTCGACAATGAATTCATTGTCGGTGTAGTCCACGCGGCTCGCCTGGGTCTGCTTGAGGACCTCGATGCTCTCGCGGCGAAACGCCGCCTCCACCGCATCCCCTACCGCCGGGTCTTCCTGGGAGAGCAGGCGGCTGCGGGCCAGCACCGTGACCCGGCTGCCCAGCCGGGCGAAGGCCTGGGCCAGTTCCAGGGCCACCACCGAGGCGCCGATCACAATCAGCCGCTCGGGAAGGGTGTCCAGGGCCAGCGCACTGGTAGAGGTCAGGTAGGGGGTGTCGGCAAGACCCGGGATCGGCGGTACTGCCGGTCGGGCGCCAGTACCGATTAAGGCGCGGTCGAAGTGGACGACCTGCTCGCCGCCCTCGTTCAGCTTGACCATCAGGCTATGGGCATCGATAAACCGGGCCTCGCCGTGCAGGACCGTGATGGCCGGGTGGTCGCGCAGAATCCCCTCGTACTTGGCGTCACGCAGTTCCTCGACACGTCGCTGCTGCTGCTCGAGCAGCTTGGCCCGATCCACCACCGGCGCCTGGGCGCTCAGGCCTGCATCGAAGGGACTTTCCGTACGCAAGTGGGCAATATGGGCCGCGCGAATCATGATCTTCGAAGGCACACAGCCTGTATTGACACAGGTACCGCCGACGGTGCCGCGTTCGATCAGGGTGATCCGGGCGCCGCGCTCGGCGGCTTTCAGGGCCGCCGCCATGGCGGCGCCGCCGCTGCCGATCACCGCGATGTGCGGGGCGTCTTCATCACGGCCCTTGGACACCGATGCGCCTGCCGGGGAAGTGGGCCCACTGTTGGCCAGTCGAGCTTGGTAGCCAAGTCGGGTCACGGCAAACGTCAACGCCGAGGCCGGTGTCTCCGGATCAACGGCTACCGATGCCGTCCCCTGAGGATAGGATACCTCCACCGACTGCACGCCGGGCAGCTTCTCCAGGGCTTCCCTGACATGATGCGCACAGCGGTCACAGGTCATGCCACTCACGTTGAGTTCAATCATCACGTTTCTCCGAGTCTTCATTAGTAAAGCCGGCATCCTGCTTCCGCTTGTGGTATCGCGCGTAGAGAGGTAAGCCGATGGCCAGGGCGGCAAACAGCAGGTAATCGAGATAGCCTGCCAACGCGGCCAGGCCCGCCGTACCGAATAGCACCAGGGCGATTGGCGCGGCGCAACACAGCACCATCAACCCGGTGCCAAGCACGACGCTTAAAAATTTCTGCGAATCTTTCACGCTTATTCCTTCACCGTGGCGGGCAAGCTCGTAAACAACTCACCCGATGACCGCGATGTGCAGCTGCTTGATGTCACTCAGGGGGCGTATTCCTTGATTTGATAGAGCCGTTGTCACAACAGGCGTCGAACTGCTTCTTACGCCAAATCGCATAAATGGTCAGGCCGATGAAGAAGGCCAGGGCCGGCAATAACACAACGTCGAGATAGCCCGTCAGCCCCGCCAGGCCCACCGTGCCAAGCAGGATCACCAGGATCGGCGTAAAGCAGCACAATGCCACCAGGACGGTGCCGATCACGCTCACGCGCAGCAGGGGCTTGGGATTCTTCATGATCACTCTCGATCCGCTTGCGAGGATGTCGGGGTTGATGGATACCCAGCGTTGATGGTGGCCTCGGTCAATGCCTCCACCGACGTTCGGGCGTCGTCAAAGGTGACCACGGCCTCGAGATCCGCGTAGCTCACGTCGACTTGCGATACGCCGTCCACCTTGTTGAGGGCGGCCTTGACGGTGATCGGGCAGGCGGCACAGGTCATGCCCGGCACCGACAGCGTCACGGTCTGCAGGGCCGCTAAGGCGGGCGTGCTGAGCAGGGCGAGTAGCGCGATGAAGGCGAAACGAGCTTTCATGGTAGATCTCCTTTTAATAGAACAGGGGCAAGATGTAGGGGAATACCAGGGCGATTAGCACCAGCAGCGATACGAGCCAGAAGATCGCCTTGTAGCCCGTCCTGACCCGTGGCACGGCACACACCTCTCCCGGCTGGCACTTTTCCACTGGCCGAAAGACGCGACGCCAGGCGAAGAACATCGCCACCAGCGCGACGCCGATAAAGAGCGGGCGATAGGGCTCCAACGCCGCCAGATTGCTGATCCAGGCGCCGGAAACGCCCAGCGTGATCAGCACCAGCGGGCCGAGGCAACACGCCGAGGCCAGGAGGGCCGCGACTCCTCCGGCGGCCAGGGGCCCTCGCCCCGTTTTAGATGTCCGCATTGACGATTCTCCTTTCGGGATGGGGGGAGCTACGATAAGGTTACTTCCGTAGCTTGGTACGGAGTCAAGCATCATGAAGAGACATGCAGATAAAGTGGCGGACACCATGACCATTGGCGGCCTGGCCAAGGCGGCCGGCGTCAATGTCGAGACAATCCGCTATTACCAGCGACGAGGGCTATTATCGGAGCCCGAACGCCCTCCCGGAGGTATTCGACGCTATAGTGCCGCCGATATCGACAGGTTGACGTTCGTGAAAACGGCGCAGCAGCTGGGCTTTAGTCTGGATGAGATCAGTGACCTACTTCGGCTGGAAGATGGCGCCCACTGTCAAGAAGCCAGTGCTCTCGCAGAGCACAAGTTAGGGGACGTTCGCGAGAAGATCGACAGGCTTGAAAGAATTGAGAAGGTGCTGAGCGAAATGGTCGACAGATGCCATGCACAACAAGGCAATATCACTTGCCCGCTAATTGCGTCATTGCATGAAGGGCTCAGAGAAGCAGAAGACCCAAGGGAGTAACTCACCTTCAGTTCGTTGAAAACAACGCGGTCAAAGAGTCGCGATCATCTATGGACCATGTCGACAAGGAAAGTTTGCATGACTAGCTTGCCTGACAACATCCTTCACCTTCCCGAGTACCACGTCCTAGGCACCAAGATGGAAGAGCATGATCTCCACTACCAGGTCGAAGCTCCTGAGCCTCTAGCTTGCGAGGAATGCGGCGTTGAGAGTGAGTTTGTCAGGTTCGGCAAGCGCGATGTGGCCTATCGCGACCTACCCATCCACGGAAAGCGGGTCACCCTCTGGGTGGTCCGTCGCCGCTACACCTGCCGGGCGTGTGGAAGGACGTTCCGGCCAGCTCTTCCGGAAATGGTAGACGATCACCGCATGACGCGGAGGCTTTACAACCACGTCGAGAAGGAAGCCTTCAATCACCCCTACGCCTACGTGGCTGATACCACGGGCCTCGACGAGAAGACTGTCCGCGAGATATTCAAGAAGAAGGCTGAGTTCCTGGCAGCCTGGCATCGTTTCGAGACACCCCGCTGCCTGGGGATCGACGAGCTGTACCTGAACCGCCGCTACCGCTGCATCCTGACCAACCTGGAGGAGCGTACCCTACTGGACCTGCTGCCCGGTCGCCAGCAGGACGCGGTGACGAGGCGCCTCATGAGCATGACCGAGCGCCACCAGGTCGAGATCGTCAGCATGGATATGTGGAAACCCTACCGCCGTGCTGTCCAGGCGGTACTGCCGCAGGCTCGCATTGTGGTCGATAAGTTCCATGTGGTGCGGATGGCCAACGAAGCCCTGGAGAAGGTGCGTAAGGGACTCAGGAAGGATCTGAAGCCAAACCAGCGGCGGACCCTCAAGGGCGATAGGAAGATCCTGCTGAAGCGTGCCCACGACGTTTCAGATCGCGAGCGGCTTATCATGGAGACATGGACAGGGGCCTTCCCTCAGCTCCTGGCGGCCTACGAGCACAAGGAGCGGTTCTACCACATCTGGGACAGCACCACCCGGCGTGATGCCGAAAAGGCGCTGGCCCGCTGGATTGACGACATTCCACAGGGGCAGAAAGAGGTGTGGAAGGATCTCGTCAGCGCCGTCAGCGGATGGCGCGAGGAGGTGCTGGCCTACTTCGAAACCGACACCCCAATCACCAACGCCTTCACGGAGTCGATCAATCGGCTGGCCAAGGACAAGAACCGCGATGGCCGGGGCTACTCATTCGAGGTGATGCGGGCCCGGATGCTCTACACCACCAAGCACAAGAAGAAGGTGCCGCAGATCAAGGAATCCCCCTTCCTGGGCAAGGCCACCATGACCTACAGCATGGGTCTTCCCGAGCCTGAGAAAAACTACGGCGTCGATCTATCAACCTTCTGGGAGAGTTAAGGGTTCGAAGGAGCAAGGGGGCTCCATCTACCACTTAATCCGGATACCCGAAAAAATCATATACCCGTTACTCAGATGGCTACCGGCAAGAAGCATTAGCGCTTGCTGATCGTATTGGCGTTGCAGCAGCGGCGCGTGAACTGGGAATACACGCGAGTCAGCTCTATCAGTGGCGATCTAAAGCACAGCTGCAGCAAGACACATCCGAGCGAGAGCGGTCGTTGGCAGAAGAAAACGCCCGCTTGAAGCGCCAACTAGCCGAGGCAA
>NZ_JAMXSJ010000071.1:0-5728 GCF_024124725.1 Halomonas sp. Ps84H-12
AGGTGGATAGGCTTTCACCCATAGCGGATGGCTCTCTTGGTTCAGGTTCTTGCCGGAACGTTCTGATTTCTCAAGAGAATACCATCCGCTATCTTCGTTTTCAGGTCGGCCTCATGAATAAGGCGGGGTTAGGCGTTTTGCCCCCAACGAACAAGCTTATCTTCTGGCCAAGTTTGGCTAAACAGTTCCGTTTCAGGATTGCCATCTAAGAAAGAAGAAATAAGTTCCCATTTGTTTTTTGATAGTTCCCATGCACTAGATGGCAAGAAATACATTTTCCTACTCCAGTCAGACTTCACAAAGCCACCAACCCAAAGCGATGGAACTATATAAACGTCAGGTTCTTTTTCAGAACCCAACTTCAAGTCTACAAGCGCATACCACAAGTTAGGGCTAACTTTTCCTATTACCCCAGCACCTACATCCCATTCACACCCCTCACGACCATATCGACTTCTTCGATATGCGCCTTGTGACGTCTTAACTTGTATAGAAATACTTTTGGAGCCATCTGCTTTAGCAGCAATTATATCTACTGATGGCGCATTTCCGACGGTAATACTCGCATGAATAAATCGCTTGGTTAATTGATGAGCTACATAAAACTGACCTGAAGCCCCGATAAATTGACTTCTTCCTTTTGACAAAGTGCTATTTCCTCATCGTAATGCCTAACGCTTGCAGCAGGGGCGCGACGTCAGGAGCGTCCCTTGCCTGCAATTGTTAGCCTTAAATTAGCTTGTTCATATCAATTTCGTATCCAGACTGCTTCATTTCCTTTGCAAGTTGTAACTGCCAAGCCGAACCTTCATCAAGATTTATATACACTACACCGCTAATGTCATTTGGAAGTTCTAGCTTGCCATCTACCAACGCTGAAACATTTTCCCGGCCTAACCTCCCTATAAGATAGCCATGTTCAAAAACCACGTTTTGGCGAGCGCGAACGTTTAAGCTTTCAGCTTCTGACTTGACATTGCCAACATCATCAGGCGTGTATAGAACAATTGCGAACCCCACGTCTGAATAGTGCTCAATTTTTTCAATTATCGTTCTGCCTGAGCTAGCTTTCTCATGAAGGATGATCGCCTCGAAGCCCATCTTTTCGACGAATCTCGCTGCTTTATTCTGTGCGCTTTCATCATGTCCATGAACAATAAACACTCGTCTTGACCGAGATCCAGAAACTTGCTTACCAGTAGACTGACTTTTTGTGAGCTCCTTCTTGTAACCAACCGCGCCTTCAATAAAGTCATCAGTCACGTCTTTGGCTCGCCCAATCGCTTGATGTGTATATGAGGGTCCGCCAATTATAGCTACCGAAGAATTCTGATCCTCAGCTCTAATTTGTGGAATAAAAGATTCTATCGTTCGTTCGCTCTCTGAGATCGTTATTCTCTCGAGATCGTCAGGCTGAACAGTTTTGCCATTAATTACAATTGGCATTCCCTGCTCATACGGCTCAATAAATCTTGAAATTAGCTGCTCTTTAGTGAGGTCAGTTTTGTATTCGCCATAAAACTGATCTGACTTTGGCTTCACGATTACGTGGTAATACATTCTGTATCTGGCTCCTTAAAGAGGCTAACGCTGCCAGCATGCGCGCCTTTGTAGTGGAGGCGAAGCCGCAACGAAAAAGGCGTCGCCGTGCCTGGCCTGGTTATGTTTCATTCGTGACTCTTGAGCCAGACCGATAGCGCATTTTTTAGATACTGATCTGGCTCCGGCATTGGATGTGACTTACCCGGCTTTGTTTTCCGTTCGTGGTCACGATAACTTTTTTCAATTCTTGCCCAGTCCTTTGGGTAGAGCTCCTTAAACTTCGCGACGAAGTCATCAGGGGACCGGCTTCCTTCCAACTGCTCGACTGTAGCAGCTATTTTTTCATCTTTTTTCGTGATTACGGCCATACTTTACATTCTCCCAAAGAGGCTTAGGTTAGCGGCCCGCCAAAGGCCACGAGACTTGTTCCCAGCGCCTGACTTACGTCAATTACTGAAGCGACAGCACATTTTGCGAATGTTGTTGCTTTTCTCATATTGTTATCCCCCTTCTCAGGACCATGGCCTGAGTCCAATGTTGTTAGCATGCGATTTTTTACGTACGACAAAACCACCAACATAAGACAGACAACTGAGAACAAAACAAGCATGGGAGGATTCGAACCTCCGCCACTAACCGCTAACCTAAGCCTCCTGAAACATAACGCCGCGTTCACCGGCTTGTCCGGTGCAACGCATTGTTAACAATCTTACTCAACAGCTACGGGTTTCGTATACTTTTTTAGACCCACGTCTATTAGCCATTCATCAATCTCCTCATCTGTTACGGATTTATTTTGCCTCATGGCATTAATGACGGTCGTCACCTCAAAGCTTTCTTTTATCTCATAGTTATTACCGCATGCTCTAATTATTCTCTCGACCTGACCTTTTGTGTAATCATACGCATGCCGGACTACTACTGAGGAAAAGCTATTAGCCTGTTCAAAAGACTGGGATTCAGCGTACAATTTTACAATTCTGTCACCAACTAAAGAAGGAAGAATGAAAAAAGCTGGCGCACCTAAATCTGACCTCGTGGCATATTTGACTCGCCTATCTGCAGCGCTCTTTAACCCAGAATGAGATAGCAAAAATTCCAATTCGTCAAGATCTTCTTTAGGCAGATTTTCAACAAACGATTCTAGTTTTTGTTTAACGTCAGGTTCCAAATACTCCCAACTATCTTTGATTTTCTCAAGAGCCACAAAAGAATTTTTGAGATTGTTGTCATCTAGCGATTTGACGAGGCTGGAAAACTTCTTCCCCATGGTTCCCTCAAATACCTCTGGGTGCAGATGAGCAATAGCTTTAAGCGCGGAGGAAACTCTCATCACTTCCTTGTAGTCACTTGTTCCACCCAATATTTTCTTCAAAAGAATGATCGTAAAGTTTCTTATTAGACTTTCTCGTGCTCTGAAAAGTGGACTGTTTTTTAAGGCAACAATGGCTTTATCTAAAGCCGTCGGAAAATACTCTGATTCGATTTCTTTAACCAAGCTTTCGAGTGCATATTTCCCTTGGGCTGGTGGGTACTGAAGTAAATATTCAACAGCGGATCTTATATGTACTCTCGCAAGCTCAGCTGAGGGATTGAATATATCTCCGTCTGAAGTCATAGACGGATGAGCACACCTGTTTCTGTCCTGCTGGAGTCGTTCTAAGTCAATAAACTCAATATGCGATATGAGTTCCAGTTTGTCTCTCGCGATTTCAAGGATATCTCTTTCAAACTTCAACGACTTCGCTATATCCCCTGCTTGTCTAGCTTTTTCAAACTCCTCCAGTTGCTTTTCGGCCTCTTTATCACCGGTAAGCGCCAAGTCTTTTAGCTTGTCGATAATATCGAACGAAACAGCAATCCAAGTTGAGACAATGGCAGATCTAAAAGCCCCAGCCTTATAACAGGCGACCGACTCCCTGATATAGCTTTTTGCCTTTTCATCCCTACAACGCAGGACAAGTTCATCAAGATCTGATAGGGGGGATGCCACTAAAATCTCCTAAATTGTTAACGCCCGCAGCACGCGCGGCTTTGTAGTGGAGGCGAAGCCGCAACGCAAAAGCCGTCGCCGTGCCTGCGCTTGTTATGTTTTATCTTCCAGCACCAGTGATTCTAGGCTTCGTTCAAATTCCTCTTGCTCAGCAGGGCTATCATTGAATTTTACGGTATTATTTTTCAGGCACTCTAGTAGACGGATGATTGAGTCAATCTTCTGTAGTAGCTTACTGAGAATTTTAACCCTATCAATATTGTCTATTGAAGACTTTGCCCAGCTTACCGTGTATCCTCTCCTAACGTTATAGCCGTCATTTATATCTTCAATTTTGGCCGCACTCAAAACGCTGGCTTTCAGCTCCTCTACACTATGGCTCGATTCGATTTGAAAAAGAAGCGCTTCTGGATTGATCCTCAAATCTTCCATGCAACACTGAAAAATCATACTATCATGACGAAAATCACCTCGCCAATAATTCAACTCACTACATAGAGCATCCAAAACAAACTTTCTGATATTTAAGCAATGCTGTCCAAGAATGAATTCAGTTTTGAAATAGCTGGCGTCAACCTTAAGCGTCGCATGGATATGACAAGTCAATATTTCCAGAAAAGCTTCCACTTCATTAGAAATCTTTAAAAGAGCAGAGTTTTTTTCGTTTACCAACATTCCCGGTGATTTACTATCTGTGGCCGAACGGTAATTTTTCTCCAGCTCTGGAATTCTTGTGTATATCCAGTTAAGAACCTCTTCAGCATCTCTGGAAACTTGCAGAGCAGTTTGGCAAAGCATAATTTCGTTTTTTAATGAATTTAATCTTACCCATGTATTAAATACGGTACCTCTTTTTACAATCAAATCCCTGTAGTCTCGAGCATCAAGTTTAGCATCCAATTCTTTATGAAAGAGGCTAACTGCTTTGGAAAAATCAAATATAACGATTTCTGATTTTTCATTACTTTTTGTAAATAGCTGAACATAGTCATCAAAACCATGTTCATTGACGGCTTTGATATACTTTCCAGTTCTTTTATCAACCAGCAGCGACCGTATTGCTAAATCATTATTCATTCTACCTTCCTAGGAAACCTTGGATCTGTCTTTATACTTACGACATCATAACGCCGAAGCACAGCGGCGACCTTGGAGTGGCGACGAAGGAGCCACGTAAAGGGCGTCCGGCGGCCACCGGCCGCGAACTGCTGCGCCTTGTTAATTGGATACCTCAATGTACCACTTGGGCTTGATGCGCCCGAAATCCCGGCGAACGTTTGATTTCAATGCCTTTTTGGAGTCGAGCACCTTTGCCTCGCCATTTTCTCGGACGAACAAAGCCCAATGCCAAAAAGGCTTACCCTGCTCTATTCGCCATTTAATGGCCAGAAGGGCCCTGTCTGGCAACTGCTCCCAAGACTCGAATGGTGTTTCTTTGGGAGAGACAGAGATACCGAAATCTCGCAAAAGCGTTCGGACGTACTCCGTGTCGGACCAGAGCGATGTGTCTGACGCATGAATGCCAAGAACGTTGGCTCTCTTTTTGGCCTCAGCATAGCTGAGACCCGCCAGTGCAGCAGATGCTGCAATGCCACAACCGGTCACTTCTTCTTGAACGACAACTTCCATATCTTTACCAATTAACGCCCGCCATCACCGGTGACAAACCGGAGCGAAGCAGAGGTTTGGCATCCGGTGCATGGCATGGTTATGCGCTTTCTCCGATGGCACGGATATCCTCGATGTCTACCGGCCGCGAGAGCGCAGATTTATACCGGACCAGATCTTCCTTCAACATAAGGGGCAAATCTAGGCCCAGCAAGTGCATTGTTTTATAACGAGAGAAATCTATGTTGAGCGGGATCCAGGTCTGGCTGCCTAAATCAAAGATTCGTGGACCGTTAGCGTTGCCCACTTCCACTTTGATGCCCTCATACTTGAACTGGACGTAGGTTAGATCCCAGCCTTCCTCCTGGCGGTGAGCGGCAGCCTTAGATACAAATTCTTGGCCGGCCTGAACCACTGACGAAAAATGTTCGCCGGGAACGAAAAGATCTATGTCATTCACCTGAATCCGTGAAGCCGGCGCCGACACTTTCCCTATCACCGCCAGCGAGCACTTTTTGATCATTCGCCCCGTGCAAGTTGGCTTTCGCAAGCCCGTTATTGCCAAAACCCACCGTGCTGATCGGT
>NZ_JAMXSJ010000072.1:0-5210 GCF_024124725.1 Halomonas sp. Ps84H-12
CCTGGCCGGTGAGCCACATGGTCTCGCCATCAGGGTCGCTGCCATCGTCCATCCGCGCAAAGCCTTCCGCCTCGGGGGCGCCAGCCACGTAGAGCGGACCTTCGATGGTGCGCGGGGTGCCGCCGGTACGCTTGGCTTCGGCGTCGATGGCGTCGTGGCGCATATCGAGGAAATGGTCAAACCCGAGCCCAGGGGACAAGAGGCCGAACTGGGTCTGGCTGCCCAGCGCGTTGAGCAGGTTCACGGCGGCCCAGTACTCCTCTTCGCTGACATCGAAGTCGTCGATCAGCTTGAACAGGTCGCCGACCAGACGATGGACAATCTGCTTGGCGCGGTCGTTGCCACCGGCTTGGTCAAGACCCGCCACGGCATTCAGGAAGGTTTGGACTTCGGGGGTGTCGAAGATTTTTACGGTCATGGTGAAACCCTCTATTTGTTATAGGGTGTTATTTTATTCATATGAACGGGCGTGTTACGTGGAGAACTAGCTGTCATCGTCGCGCACTGAGGAGGGGTGACGACACAGGGGCTTGACGCTGATCTCCATGTAAGGGAATAGCGGCAAGTTACTGACCAGTTCTTGCAGCTCGGCGTTGTCTTCAACGTCAAAAATACTGACATTCGAGTAGCTACCTGCCACCCGCCACAGGTGACGCCATTTTCCCTGGCGCTGCAGCTCTTGAGAATACGCCTTTTCGGTCGCCTTGATCTTTGCCGCTTGCTCGGCTGGCATATCGGGCGGCAATTTAACCGTCATCTCTACTTGAAACAGCATATAGCTCTCCTCTTTCATCACGGGCAAACGCAGACAGTGGCATGACGTTATTTGCGGTGTCGTTTATTTACGTGCGTAATATGTCAATTTATCTTCATCTAAGCTGATCCCCAGCCCAGGACCTTGCGGCAGGGCAACCCCGAACTCGGTGTAATGAAGCGGCTCAATGACAATGTCATCGGTCAGCAGCAGCGGGCCGAACATTTCCGTTCCCCAGGCCATTTCCGGCAGGGTCGCCCAGGCGTGCAGGGAGGCGGCCGTCCCGATGGTGCCTTCCAAAAGGGTGCCGCCATAGAGGCCAATGCCCGCTGCTTGGGCAAGATGCGCCAGCTCCAGTGCACCGTGAATACCACCGGATTTAGCAATCTTCAGAGCAAAGGCGCCACTAAAGCCGCTGCAGATGAGATCCAACCCATCGCGAGCATCCTGTACGGCTTCGTCGGCGAGCATGGGGACATTGAAACGGTTCGCTAAGCGAACGAGACCGGCGTATTCACGGGCGGGAATGGGCTGCTCAATGAGCTCAATACCCGCATCCTGCAGCGCCTGGATTCCTCGTACCGCCGTGGATTCATCCCAAGCCTGGTTAACATCAACGCGAACGCTGGCCCGGTCGCCCAATGCTTCCTTAATCGCTGCCACATGGCGTACGTCTTGTTCCACCGGGTTGGCACCGATTTTTAGTTTGAAGTCACAGTGACGACGCTGCTCTAAACGCAGCATAGCCTCGTCGATATCCTTGGCCGTATCACCACTGGCCAACGTCCATAGCACGGGCAAGTGCTCCTGGCGTGCGCCGCCAAGCAGCTCGGCTACACTCAGCCCCAGGCGTTTGCCCTGGGCATCTAATAGCGCGGTTTCAAGCGCGGATTTGGCAATCATGTTGCCACGGGCATGTCGATGAAGGCGGGAGCGCAGTTGGTGTACATTGTGAGAGGGCTGGCCAATCAAGAGGGGAGCTAAATAGGTATCAATATTACGCTTGATGCTCTCCGGGCTTTCCGGCCCATAGGCAAGGCCGCCAATGGTGGTGCCTTCGCCAAGACCTTCGATGCCATCAGAGTGACGCATGCGGACAATCACCATGGTCTGGCAAGCCATGGTGGTCATGGAAAGTTTGTGGGGACGGATAGTCGGTAAATCGACCAGTATCGTCTCAATATGTTGGATGACGGTTGACATGGCAGCTCCGGCTTCTGGCAATCATTTGATTGGGTATCAGTTTGATTGGCGTTAGAAGCTGGAACCAATATTGTTTAGGTGCCTAGTCATACCGAAGAGGTATCAACCACACATGACAGCCCTTGAGTGTTACTACATTGTTTGGCTGTTACTAACACATATTTTTTGTTTCAACGTACAGAAAAACATTCTGCGCCCTAAGTATTAAAAAAAATCAATTTAATCAATAGGTTGAAAAAAACAAAATCGACCACAGCCCCAGGTCATGGTGTCATTAGGTCATGATCGTATTTGCGACAAAAGGATAACCCTTAGGGTGTAGAATCAAAAATAGCATGACTAAAACGATAAGATTTAACCATGCTATACATAAGAATAGTGGTATATTTTAAGAACTATTCACATCTGGCAATCAGCGTCTGGAGACTCAAGCAGCTCATGCGCTACTGATAATACCTCGTGACGCCCATTACGAATCTCACGCAGGTAGATATTCTGGATGGGGTGGTGTGATTTAGAGAAGCGCAATGGTCCCCGTGGGCTTTGCAACTCTACGGCGGCTAGTGCTGCAATCAGTGCTTCGCGATCAGTGGTATTACCCTCTACGGCATCAAGTGCTTGTATGAGCATGGCGCCAGTGTCATAACCGTGCACCGCATAGGCATCAGGCATGTCACCGTACGCCTCTTGATAAGCGGATACGAAACTCTGATTTTCTTCACTCTCCAGCGTTTCGGCATAGTGAAGTGTCGTCAATACGCCCTCACCCGCATCTCCCAATGCAGCCAAATTCCCTTCGGTCATAAAGCCTGAGCCTAGTAAGGGAATATTTTCCTTAAGCCCTGCGGCCGCGTAGTCGCGCACAAAGCTTACCCCTCCTCCACCCGCAAAGAAGGTATAAACCGCGTCAGGGCTGAGGCTGGCAATTTGCGTCAAGTAACTCTGAAATTCAGTGCTGGGAAAAGGAACCAAAATTTGTTCAATGATCTCGCCACCGGCTTCAGTAAATGCATCCTCAAAGCCCTCAACATCTTCTTTACCACCAGCATAATCCCAGGTAATCGTTACTATCTCGCGGTAGCCGCGCTCATAGGCAACTTTTCCCATAGGGTAGCTATCCTGCCACATATTATGAGAAGTACGGAAGACGTTGGGCATGCAAAGCTCATTAGTTGCCGCTCCCAACCCGGCATTGGGAATAATCGTAATAGCACCGGTCTGCTTGGCCACACGAAGCATCCCCATGGCTACACCAGAGTGAACAGGGCCAATCACAAAGTCGACTTCGTCACTGTTGACTAAACGGCTCATATTCTGGGGAGCCTTGGAGGGATTAGCCTCGGAATCAAGCTGGACATACTCGACTTCCCGGCCACCAAGTTGACCATTATTTTGCTCAATAGCGAGTTTTAATCCATTGGTAATGGCCTCGCCTAACGCCGTGTAGGTCCCCGTATAGGGCAGCATTAAGCCTAGCTTTACAGGATCACTCTCTTCAGCCATTGCAAACTGGCCTGCCATCAACAGGCCAAATCCGCATACTGGCAACAGCATCTTATTTTTCGCTTTCATTTTTTCACCTTTTATTCTTATTAAAATAACTCAGGCTAATATTTTATTTAAGCAGGCGAATAGCATGCTCTTCTACGTATTCAGCCATACCCGCTTCACCGAATTCACGCCCGATACCACTAAGCTTAATACCACCAAACGGCATGCGTAGATCTAGCGATTCGAAGGAGTGGCTGTTAATGAAGGTGCTGCCTGCTTCAATTCGAGTTGCCAGTTGGAAGCCATGTTCACTATTTGAAGTCCAAACAGAAGAACCTAGACCGTAATCGGTATCATTCGCCCACTCGATCACTTGCTCCTCGTCGTCATAGGCAATCACAGGAATTACTGGTCCGAACTGCTCGCAACAGCTCACTTGGTCGGTGTGGGAAGCACCAATAACAACGTGCGGCAACATATAATAGCCATTATTTTTATCGACCCCGTCGGCCATGCGGCCCAACTCAACGACCTGGGCGTCAGACGCCTTTGCGATATCAATGAGCTTGCGCACACTCTGATATTGCGCCTCCGTTGCCAACGGGCCAAAATTGACTCCCTCGCTCAAACCGTGGCCCACTACAAACTCACTAACCCGGTTGCATAAAGCATCGACAAACTGATCATACATAGCGCGCGGCACATAGATTCGCTTAACGGCAAAACAAATCTGCCCAGAGCGTGTAAAGATACCGGATAACATACGATCCAATGTCTTCTCGATATCAGCATCATCCAGCACAATTGCCGGATCGTTACCGCCCAGTTCCAGGGTGAGGTTCTTAATCGAATCGGCGGCGCTTTTCATAACCGCACGAGCAGTCGCGGTACCACCCGTAAACCCAACTTTACGCACTAGAGGATGGGTGGTCAGCGTCTCACCCACCTCAATGTCGCCATGCACCACATTGATTACACCCGGTGGAAAGACCGCTGCCATACGTTGGAGTGCAATGGTTAACGCCGCAGAGGCAAAGGGAGAAGGCTTTAGCACTAGAGTGTTACCGGTTGCCAAGGCTGGTGCCAGCTTCATCATCGTTAATACCACTGGCATGTTCCAGGGAACAATAGCGGCTACGACGCCTCTTGGCTGCTTTTCAACGCGGATCGTACATTGGTCGTCATCAATATTAACCGGCTCAAGGAAGGCTTCTGCAAGGCTCGCCGTATGCTGAAGCACGCCCTTACCCAGCGCAAAGTCAGTCTGTGCCTCCCAAAGAACGCCACCATGTTCACGTACGAGCAATGGCGCTAGGTCTTCTGTACACTCACCCAGTATCTCGCCAGCTTTCATCAACATGTCAACACGTACGCTCGGCTCAACTTTTCTCCAGGAAAGGTAAGCCTTATGTGCGGCCTGGATGGCTTGCTCGGCATCATCAGCCGTACCGACCGCAACACTGGCCACAACATCTGAGAGCTTGCCCGGGTCAATATGGCTGCGATACTCACTGGCGTCTGTTATTTCACCATTAATAAAGTGTCCTATTTTGACCGTATTGTCAGTAGCAGATGTCATAATGGTTTCCATTTTATTTAATCATCAGGGGGGGGGGGGGGTAAGCTTAGCTATAACCTGAATCCGTGAGACCGCCCCCGGAAGCACTTCTAACCCACTGACCTGCATGGCAATATAGCCATTATCGCCATTCACCCAGACAGTGCCATGCCCAACATAAAGTTCCGCGCCAGTCGCCGCACC
>NZ_JAMXSJ010000073.1:0-4542 GCF_024124725.1 Halomonas sp. Ps84H-12
CCATCGGTTACGGACTGCCGGACTTCGCAGAGGAACTCAACTACGGAGTCGATCTATCAACCATCTGAGGGTGGTATCAGATTGATGGGGTGAAGGTGCCCCATCAACCATTAAATCCGTATACCCCAAAATAATTGGCCAACAAACCGATCAACATCAAGCAGGCAGCGCGACCTGCAACGCCGGTAAGAATTAATGCACTGCCGAGAACAAAGCCGGCACCCACCAACGCACTTACCGTTCGACCGTCAGAGTCCAGGCCCGACCAAATGCCCGGAAGTCCGAGCGTGGCAATGAGTAGCACTACGATCAGCACACGCAGTGCCGGTTGCAGTACCGAGTACGCTAGCGCACTCAGGCGGCGGAAAAAATGATCAGTGTTAGAGTTGTCGCGGCTAAGCCGGCCGCTGACAAATAACCAGTCGACAATAAAACCAATGAGCGCAGGCAGCATAAAAGCAAACCCGGCCAGCGTCGTGATCGGTGGATAAAACCACGGCCAAAGCGCGACGACGAGAAAGCCCATTTGAAAACCGGCCCAGGCACGTCGGTGCATGGCGGGTGGCAGGGGATAAATTGGCAGCCCTTGTTGTTTGCGCCAGATAAGCCCGCCGTGGAAGACATAGTAGGCGACACCAAACAGCAAGTAAGTCCAGTGCACCTGGCCATAACCAAAGGCCAGCAGTGAGGCGATGGCCAGGCCGAGGGCATCACTCAGCATATCCAGTTCATTGCCCAGCAGGCTGCTGTGTCCGGTCTTGCGCGCCACATAACCATCGACGCGATCCAGTATGGCGCCGCAAAAATACAAGCTGCCCGGTACCCAGGCCATAACAGCGCCGACCGGCCAGTCCTGAAAGAGAAAGCCGGCCACGGCGGCCAGAAAACAGGCGCGCAGCAGGGTAACGAGATTACCCCAACCCAATGTGGCGTAGAGTTGTGCATTTTCGTCGGGCCGATTGAGTTCTACGCGGCGCACGGCCTGATAACAAACAAAGGCCCATACCAGCATGGCTTGTAACAACCATTGCATGGCGCCGCCGGTTTGCCAGCTAAAAGCGAGTAGTCCCGAAAGAACAAAAAGCGTGAGGGCGCCATAGAAGGCAAGCCACAGGAGCTCGAACAGAAGTTCTCTGGGAATGTTCTGCGAATCAGTGTCGCTTTCAGTGTCAGACATAGGGATTGCGTAGCTGAATAATGAGAAGTTACAAAACGAGAAGGTCGAAAATGACTAGTCGCAGAGCAGGTGAAGAGTAACTTGGCGCTGCACGAGATATTAAAGATTGATCCAACCTTGTTCCGCACGAGTCGAGGATGACGCCTGGACTCGTACGGATCAGATTTCAATCCAGTCGCAAAACAGGTTAAGGCTGTAGCCCCTGATAGATCAGATTACGTGCCACTTCACCCATATTAGCGGCTCCGGGGCGACGTTGACCCTGGGCCTGTATCATCGACAGCCAGAAAATGTTGTTGGCCGGATCAATCCAGAATGCAGTACCTGCCGCGCCGGCCCAATTGTAAGTGCCGGGGCCTGCAGGTGTGCCTGCGGCCTGTGGATCGTAAGTCACCGCGAAGTCGACACCAAAGCCGACACCTGGCTGGCCAACACCACCGATGGCATATTGCATGGACTCTTCACCAGTCAGGCTGTTCGTGCGCATGATGCGCACCGATTCGGGTGACAAAATGCGAGTGCCTTCAAGTTCACCTTCGTTAACGAGCATCTGAATAAAGCGGGCGTAGTCGTGGGTTGATGACACCAGACCGCCGCCACCAGACTCGATACGATCAGGGTCCAGATAGCTGGGACGGTCAGCACGATGTGGTTGCTGGGCGAGTTGATTGCGCTCGGTATCCCAGTAGTGAACTTCGGCGAACCGCGCCTGATCCTCAGGCGCAACATAAAAACGCGTGTCCATCATGTCCAGGGGTTCGAAAAGCTGTGTGCGTAAGAACTCACCAAAACTCATGCCGGTAATCTGTTGCACGATGTAGCCTTGAATATCGACACCAATGGAGTAGTACCACTGGGCGCCAGGCTGAGCGAGTAAAGGAATGTCAGCGACCTTGGCGACAAGCTCGTCGAGATCACTTGAGGCCAATACTGCCTGATCGCGAAAGGCGGTGTTAACCGGATCATCGCCGAACAAGCCGTAGCCAAAACCGGCAGTGTGATTAAGCAGTTCACGCATGGTGGGCTGGCGCTCCAGCGGTTCCAGTTCCACATTGCCGTTGTCATCGTAGCTGGCAAGTACCTGAAGATCCGCGAATTCGGGAATGAATTTACTAAGTGGATCGTCGAAATCCCAGTGCCCGTCTTCCCACAACATCATCAAGGCAACGCCGGTTACCGGCTTGCTCATGGAATAGATGCGAAACAGGGAGTCTTTGGTCATGGGCGTGTTGTCTTCCAGACGCGCCAGTCCGGCCGATTCAAAGGTGGCCACTTCGCCGTCTTTGGCGAGCATCCAGACCATACCGGCGACATCCTGATCGGCGACGATTTCACGCATGGCCGAATCCAGTTTGTCGACGCCTTCCTGGCTAAAGCCAGCCGCTTCGGCACCGGCTTCGGTTTGTGGCCAGGTGTCAGCAGCCAGTGAACTTGCACTAAGCCAGCAGCCGAAGGTTAGTATAAGCAGGCGGCTGACATGGCCGGTTGGGTGCTTGATCACGATAAAACTCCTTTCATTGCTCTTATTCTTGATATCGGTGCTGAGCGGAAGCGCGCAGACCGTTAGTGCGATGACTCCAAGACAGAGTCTAGACCAATGCTGCTCGTTTGGGCAGGGCCGAGTGCCGTGTTCGAAGGTTTGCCCGACGCAGTAATGGCCCGCTATTTTGCGGGCTTCGCCTAGAAGCGCAGCTTGACGCCACCGTTGATGACGAAACCATCCAGTGGCGCATAGATATCGGTAAATTGCGGATCAGAGATCGGGCCCGAGTAGATGCTGCCGTAACGGGACTGGCGGGTATCGGTGAAGTTTTCGAAGTTCAGGAAGAGTGAGTTGTCGTCACCAAAGGTCTTTTCCGTCATCAGCCCGGTAATCCAGTAGTCTCGACTTTCACTGCCATCGCCCAGTAGTTGCTCACTATAGTAGTAGGCTTCCAGCCCGATGCGGATGTCTCCCTCAGTTTCATAGACCAACACCGTATTGATGCGATTGGGCACCAGCGGGTAATCGCTGTCCCTGTCGCCATCATGCTCCTGCACATCTGTATGGGTGTAGCCCAGAAACAGTTTGAAATCCTGCCAGCGCCATACCGCATTGATTTCAGTGCCGCGGGTGTCGATGTAATCTATCGGCTGTACGAAACGTAGCAGGTTGTCGTCACCTCGTTGCAGACGCAATGGATTGTCGACTCGCGTATAAAACAGCAGGACATTGAGGTCCAGAGAGATATTGTAGGCCAGCGCAAAACTGTGATTGATGTCGAGATTGAATCCGGCGGATTCTTCTGCCTCGAGTGATTCGGATTGCAGAGGCAGGATATCGCGAAATTGCTGGCGCTCGGCATCTTCGGTGAACAGATCCGGTTCCTTGTAACCCAGACCACCGCCAATACGGATATTGGTGTCCGGGCCGGGGGTAAATAGCAATGACAGGCGAGGCAACAAGAAGCTGCCATAGTCTGATGTATCGTCCAAGCGCAGGCCGGCTTCCAGCGTCCAGCGTTCGGCGAGGGGGCGCGTGCCCTGCACAAAGGCGCCAACGGTGTGCTTGTTGAAATCCTGTACAAAACCTTGTTGTGCGTTGGCTTGCTCGAATTCCTCGGTCCACAAATTCAAGCCCATCACCCAGTCGAGGTCCTGACGTGCGCTCGAGCCCACCAGATGTGCCTCACTGAATGTGGACAGCTGGGCACCGTTGAACTGGAACCCGGGCACGACCAGATCGCGATCGAAATGATTGCCGCTATTGCGTAATACCAGCTCGTTGCCAGACGCAAACTGGCGGCGATACTCAAGCTGACTGGTTACCCGCTCAGTGCTGCTGGACTCGAAATAGGCCGGACTGGTGGCATTGCCTTCGATATAGCGCATATCCCCACCAAGGCGATCTTCTACCGCCACGTTGATGCCGCCATTGAATTCGTAATTGTCACCGCTGAGGAAGAGTCGTGGATTAAAGGACCAACGCTCGAACTCGGGTATGGCGCTGAGTCCGTTATCTGCCGGGTCGTAGGCATCGGCACGGTTATAGGAGGTGAACAGAGTGCCACCAACGATTGTGCCGTCGCCAGTGTCCCGCTGGCCAGCAAAGAAACCGCTTACATCCTGGCCGCCGGCGGAGGTGGCATTGACGAGCAAGGAGGCTTCCGGCTCTGCTTCGGGGGTCCGCGTGACCATGTTGACCAGGCCGGCAATAGCACCACCGCCATAAAGAGTTGAGCTGGCACCTTTTATAATTTCGGGTATCCGGAATTTCTGGTTGATAAAATGCCAAAGATGTAAAGAAGAAAATCTTTCTCAGCGGATTATCTGATTGATCCTCTTCAGCCTACTCTACTGCCAATTTTCTGTTTCCACCTTCGCCT
>NZ_JAMXSJ010000074.1:0-4165 GCF_024124725.1 Halomonas sp. Ps84H-12
GAACAGGTCGCCGACCAGACGATGGACAATCTGCTTGGCGCGGTCGTTGCCACCGGCTTGGTCAAGACCCGCCACGGCATTCAGGAAGGTTTGGACTTCGGGGGTGTCGAAGATTTTTACGGTCATGATGAAACCCTATCTTAGATTTTTTATCGTTGGCTTATGCCCGTCGATAGCGGTAGTGCATTTGTGAAGGTTGGAATATGTCTATCTAGGGCCTAAAGGCGATAGTTTTGTTATATTCTTTACCAATATCGATCAGGTCATCTCCGCCAGACCAATATCGTTTGAGTTCCTTTCCATACTTCGAAGGTATCTCGACTTACGTGGAATTTTTCCATTTCCCCTGAGAGTTACCGCTAAAAATGGCTAATCATCTATTTACAGAGAAGAATTCTAAAGCCCTTATTGTTAGCTTGTTAACAAACAACGACAAAAAGCGGCTTTAAAACAAAAAGAGCGCATTTTGTGGGGCATAGCGCTCTTCTGACCGGCAATAAATGAGTCCCTAATGTTTGTATCTTGCGACAAAAGGATAAAGAGCTATCGGTAGATAGCATGTATAAAAAAGACCCGCACTGCACAGGCAGATACGGGTCAAGAGGATAACTATGAGCAATTGCAGATATTACGCGAGATTAGCCGCTCTTCTTGGCTACCTCACGAGTAAAAATAAACTCGAAGTCTTTGGTTTCAAAAATTGCCGACACAACCACGCCTAAGACTAATGCCCAAAATGTGGCGCCAATACCAAGAATCTGAATTCCTGAAGCGGCGATCAGAAACGCAAACAGAGCGCCTATTTCATGCTTCTTGCCAGAAAAAGCGATAGCCATTGAAGAGGTGATTACCCGCATGAGTGCCAATCCCGCAATAATGGCAATAAAGTATCGTGGCGTAGCCTCCAGTAGACTAACCACGTAGCCATAGAAAGGCGCGGCAATCACAAAGATAGCCCCCGCAATCACGGCTGCTACCCAGCGTTTTTCGTGAGTCCCCGCCTCCGGTGAAGCACAAACGCCAGTCATCGGTGCCGCAATGCAGGTGCTATGCAGATTGAAGAATGATGACACCATGGTGCCTATTCCCCCCACGGCGGTAATTGCATTCGCTGGTGCATCTTTGTAACCCATGCCTTTGACTAGACCCACACCTGCGGGTGTCTCCATACCAACCAGAATGATAGCGAGCGGTAGCCCGTAGGTCAGAAAGGCACCAAGGGTGAACTCAGGCATGATGAACTCAGGGAGGCGAATGGTTGCCTCGATGCCTGATAGATCAACCCCTGTCACAGTAAGATAAGTAAGGCCCGCCAACATTGAGATGATCAGCGGTGGGATCTTGCGAAAGAGCCGAGTAGAGATAAAGAAAGCCAGGATCATAATAGAGGCAGGCAAAATGGCACTCTCCAGCGGCTTGACCATGTTTAGGCCAAAACTAAGCAGCATACCACCCACCATGCCCATCACTATTGGCATTGGTATCAAACGCATGACGATACCCATCACCCCGGTCACACCAGCGACCAGCGTGATGGCTCCTGCAATCAAGCTTGCTCCTAACGCGGCCTCTAAGCCTATTACAGGGATGACCGCTGCAAACATTAATGCCCCAGGGATGGAGTTAGCCATCGGGAGCGGCAAGCGGTAGTAAGCGGGCATGAAAAGCCCAAACAAGCCATTGATCATCAGGTAGCTGATGACCCATATCATGATAAAGGAGGAGTCGAGGCCAGCCGTAGTACCAGCACTGATGTGAACCACTCCAACGCTGAGCCCCAAGATTCCTGCAACCAAGCCCGTACTAGCATTGTCGGCATTGAGGTCACGCAGGAAGTCGCGGGGCGCATACCTTAGGCTGACGCCTTTCTCAATATGTTTCACGGTGTGCTCCAGGGGATTATTGTGCTTAGAGTTATAGTTAATATTTCTTTAGAATTATCTTTTTTTGAACTGCTAACTAACCGAGGTCGCCACCGCCCACCGGTAGCACGCTGCCAGTGATGTAACTCGCCTCATCTGAGGCCAGGAACAGGATCGGTGCGGCCATCTCATCGAGCGTGCCGTAGCGTTTCATCAGGCAGCTTTGCTTGGTCTGGTCGATATGTGCCTGGAACCAAGCCCGTTCGGTCTCGTTGCGAGGCTCGGGGGTGCCGCGGGAGATCCGGCGCGGCGGCGCCTCGGTGCCGCCGATGCCGGCGGCCACTACGCGGATGCCAGCATCAGTGTATTCAAATGCCAGTGACTCAGTCAGCGCATTAACACCTCCCTTGGCCGCCGAGTAAGGGATACGGTGGATGCCTCGGGTCGCCACAGAGGAGACGTTGACAATCACGCCAGCGCCCTGGGCCACCATCGTTGGTAGAGCCGCGCGGCAGCACCACAACGTCGGCATTAAAGAGCGGTTGATCTCTGCGGAAACTTGGGCCTCGCTAAACTCCGTAAAGGGCTTGAAGTTGATGGCGCCGCCAACGTTATTGATCAAAATATCAATACGCCCAAACTTGTTGACAGCCGCCTGCATTGCCTGCTCAGCACCTGACCAGGTTTCCAGGTCTGCTTGTACCGCCATCACCTGACTACCGCCCTGGCTGATCTCCGCCACCACGTCGTGAATATAGTCAGAGCGATCCACCAGCACCAAGCATGCTCCTTCAGCCGCCGCGCGCTCGGCAACTCGCCGCCCAATCCCTTGAGCGGCACCCGTGACTATCATCACCCGATCCTGAAAACGAGCCCTATCTGAACGCTGATCGCTCATGCTTACGCTCCCACTTGGTTAGGAGTGAATTTTTCATAGTGGAAGCTTTGCGGTTCAATCCCTTCACCATCGAAGTACTTGAGCACAGCATCCACCATCGGAGGCGGCCCACATAGGTACACATCCACATCACCATCATGCATGACAGCGGCGTCCATATGATGAGTCACATACCCCTTGCGCGGATGCTCGCTGGCCTCGTCCACCACCACAGTGGAGTAGCTGAAGCTAGGTAGCTTCTCAGCGAAAGCATCTAATGCATCTATTTTGACGAGGTGATCATCTTTATTAACGCCGTAAATCATGTGGATGGGCGCATCACACCCCTTATCGACCAGTTGCGCTAACATGGACAAAAATGGCGCAAGTCCCGTACCGCCAGCCAGCATCAGTACCGGACGCTTTACTTCGCGTAGGTAAAAACTGCCTAATGGGCCTGTTAGGGTGAGCCTGTCGCCTACTGTAGCGCGCTCGGTCAGATAGCCACTCATTACCCCGTTGGGAATATTGCGAATCAAGAAAGTGGCTCGCTTATCACTTGGCTGAGAGCTGAATGAATAAGAGCGGTGTAACTCAGTGCCAGGTACGTCAATATGAATGTACTGACCCGGCAAAAAGGCGAGTCCCGCTTCATCATCTAAATCAACCACCAGTTCAATACTGTCCTCGGAGAGTTGCTCAACCGCCGCTACCGTGCCCTCAACTTTGCCCACCTGTGTTTTGCACAGTGTGGACGCCACAGGTACTTGGATAACGCAGTCCGAAGACGGCACCATTTGGCACGTCAGCACTTGGCCTTCTGCAGCTTCTTCGTCAGACAGTGCTTCTTCCAGGTACTCGTCGCCCATATCAAACTCGCCCTGCTCACAGTGGCCTTTGCAGGTACCACACACGCCGTCAGAGCAATCCATCGGGAGGTTCACTTTCTGCCGGTACGCGGCATCAAGAACGGTTTCCCCTTCTTTACAGCCAATAAAGCGGGTCACGCCGTCCTCAAAATTGAGGGCAATGGTATAACTCATGATTAAATCTCCTCTCCCATCAGGTCACACGTGGTAAATGTCAATGACCTGATGGATATAGTCGTTATTCAGCTGCACGACTTTTCTTGTGATCAATGGACGCTCGCCCGACACGTCCAGGGTGTAAAACGAGGTGCCAAAAAAGCTGTCGGTCTTTTTGTAGCGGTGACTTAACGTGTGCCAGTTAAACCGCAGCGCAACCGTGTCTCCTTCCTGCGACAAGACCTCAAGGTTCGTTACCTGATGCGTGGTGCGCGGCTCCGGTGTGCTGGCACCACTACGCTCGGTCTTGATGCGATACACCCGGTCTTCCAACCCTTCGCGGTTGGGGTAGTAGATCAGGGAGATCTCGCTATGGGGGTCGCGGGTGAGCTGGTCGTCGT
>NZ_JAMXSJ010000075.1:0-3775 GCF_024124725.1 Halomonas sp. Ps84H-12
GGGTTCCTTCAAGGCGCGGGCGATCTCGGCCTGGCGCAAACTACCGCTGGCCAGGATGCCAAAGAGCGTTTCTGCCGCCAGCTTCACGACGGGTCGAGCGAGGTGATCCGACAGGTCGTCACACCAGCCGATTCAGGCGAGCTTTCCATTTGGCGCGGTCTTTGGCATCTTGAAGCATCGGGGTTTTCCTTTTGGTTCATGGTGTTAGGGGTAACAACATGATACCGGCGGGAAAGCCCCCGATCTCGTTGATAGCACTGAAATTTTCAACGCTATTCAGGCAGTTACAGCACCACCTGTGGAAAAGTGGGGAGACGCTAGGTGAGCTCAACCAAGCACTCTCCCATGCGGTCAAAATGCATATTGTAACCTCGCACGCACTTCATCTCCGCTAGCGCCATTGGCTTGTTCGCCATCCATGTAGCTCATTCCAAGTCGAACATTCTTGTTGGCGTAATAGTTAACGCCCAGTGTTGTTTGCTTACCGTCGGTCGTGGCCAGCCCCACATCACTGTATTTTCCGTCACCATCCTCAAAGCGGGCAACAACTTCCCAGGCCCCTTTGGGTGATGCCGGTTTTACCCGCTTGAATACTCCGGCTTTGTAAGGACGGCTTTCGCCGGTGATGATCCAGCCAAGCTGTACGTAATAGCCATCAACATCCACCTGGCCTTCCTCGGAATCGAAATATTCGGCCTGGGCATGGAAGGGCCCGAAAGCGCCGGCGAGCTCCAGATTAAACGTATCGACCTCATCGGCCTGAGTGTCGGCATCACGCGTGGAATAACCCGCACCAAGATGAACAACCATATTGTTCGTTTGAATCGGTGCAACCGTGCCCCGCGCGGTTACTGCCGTGTTATTGAAGTCGTCGCTGCCATCGCCGTTTGCCTCGAAGTAGCCGATACCGTAGGTCCAGTTGTCGCCTTTGCCACTGAGCTGGATGCCGCCGCTGCGACCGGGGGTATAACGCTCGGACATGGCGGATCGCTCAAGGGCCGAGATGTCTTTTGAACTCGTTAATTGTTCCAGGCCGAATGGCTCTTTCTGCTTACCAATAGTCACGGTTGCAGCTGAGCCAAATCCCAGGTAGCGAATGTACAGGTCCTCAGCGTCCCCGCCTTTTTTGCCATCACTCTCAGCCACGTTGAACTGGGCTTTGTACGCCCAGTCGCCAAAGTGGCCCTTGGCGTAGAGGCGTGCCCGGCGCACGTCGAAATCGGTAGTGTCAACACCGTTGGCGTCAGACTGCGTGGCGTCGTAATCCCATTGAAGGCGCCCGCCGAGCTGAAAAGACGCAGAGTTATCCGACACTTTCACTTTGATACCGCTGTCGGTATCGATCACAAGGTCTTCGCCGCTGGTCGTAACAGTTCCGGCCTGTGCGGCGGAAGCTGCAGAAATCGCCAAAGCCAAGCCCAAATATTTCTTGCTCATAGTGGTTTTTTCCTTTCAGTTTGCTTGTGGGTATTGAAGAATCAATGGAAAGTCTATTTGGTAAAGATTGCAGTTTGTTTACAAATGATGCATCGAAACAGGGCATCGGTTCGGGCCTGTGACAGGTTTTGGCGCGCTGCGTGTTGCGGCCCTATTCTTGGTCAAGCTAAGAGTTCGCCGCTTAAGTCCCAGGACTCTGACAAATAACAATGGGTAAGCGGATTAAATGGTTGATCTTACCTTTGCATGAGAGTGAGACAGACCGGCATCTCATCGGATTATCTGGTTGATGCTTCACCTACTGCTGGTGCATGTTTCCTTCGCTAATTCCAGCAAGAACCCCACACGCCTCAACTTCCCGGTCATCGTTGCAACTCGCTCTCAGTGAAACGAGTTGTTTCTCAAGTGCTTGCAGAGCGGTTATCTGCGACCGCACATGAGAGATGTGATCATCGAGCAAGGCGTTGACGGCGGTACAAGGCTGATGAGGGTCGTCCTGATAGCTCTGTAGTTCGTGAATCTCAGCCAGTGACAGGCCCAGGATTCTGCAGCGACGGATGAAGGCCAGCCCCTCACCATGCTTCTCGGTATAGACACGGTAACCGTTGTCCTGCCGATCAGGCGGCGGCAACAAGCCCTGCTGTTCATAGAAGCGGATCGTCTGTGTTTCGACCCCTACCAACTGCGCCAACTGACCAATGCGCATCAGCCTCCTCCCCAACGGATTCTTTACTCTATTGACCTTATAGTAGCTTTATAGTTTAAAATGGTACCACAACATTGTTCAAGTGGAGTCGTATCATGAGCAAATCCTGTGGTGGCGCCTGTGGCGGAGATGCAACGTCCGCAGCGGATACCGATATACAGGCCTCCTCCGAGGCGCCAGGGAGATGGGTCAGTGTTTATGCCGTGCCGAAGATGGACTGTCCATCAGAAGAACGAATGATTCGCCTAGCCCTGAACGGCGTTGAGGGGATTCGGGCACTGTCCTTCGACTTGTCGAACCGCCGGTTGAAGGTCGTGCATGACGGTGAGGTCGAGCCCGTCACCGCGAAGCTGAAGACCTTGGAGCTAGGCGCCTCGCTTCAGGAAACCGTCGCTGCAAATCCGGAGACCATCAAGGCCGCCGAGTTTTCGGCAGCTTCTGCTAAGCAAGAATCCGGGACCCTGCGCTGGTTGCTCGGCATCAATGCACTTCTGTTCGTGGTGGAAATGACTGCCGGTCTGATGGCTCAGTCAACTGGCCTCATTGCAGAATCCCTGGACAATTTTGCCGATGCGGCGGTGTACGGGCTTGCCCTTTATGCGGTTGGACATAGCGTGAAAATGCAGGTACGTGCCGCGCATCTTGCTGGTGTACTGCAACTGATCTTGGCTGTGGGCGTGCTCGTAGAGGTGGTGAGACGCTTTGTATTCGGTAGTGAGCCTGAATCGCTGGTGATGATGGCTATCGCATTCGTCGCATTGATTGCCAATACCAGTTGTCTGCTGCTCATATCCAAACATCGGGAAGGCGGGGCGCACATGAAGGCAAGCTGGATATTCTCGGCCAACGACGTGGTGATCAACCTGGGGGTCATCACCGCCGGCGCCCTGGTCGCGTGGACCGGGTCCAATTATCCGGATCTGATTATCGGCACCATCGCGGGGGTCATTGTACTTAACGGTGCCAGACGCATTCTGGCGTTGAAGGGTTAAATAATGCTCATTATTGGCAAAAAGCTCTCGCCGTATGCCCTATTGTCCATATCGGGCCTGCTGGCAGCGTCTGATCAGGCTGTAAAGTGGCTGGTGCAGCAATCAATGGCCTATGGCGAGTATGTTTCGGTGACCCCGTTCTTTAACTGGGTGCACCTATGGAACACCGGTGCCGCATTCAGTCTTTTTGCGAATGGTGGAGGCTGGCAGCGCTACTTTTTTATCGGGATCGCGGTGGCGGTCTCGATTTTTCTGATCAAGCTGATCCTTGAAAATCGTCATAAAGGAGAAGCCATCGCTTACAGTCTTATCCTCGGTGGCGCCATGGGCAACCTGATTGACCGGGTCTTTCGCGGCTATGTTGTGGATTCCTTTGATTTCTATTGGCGAGACTGGCATTGGCCGGCCTTCAACCTGGCTGATATTGCAATTGTCCTCGGTGCCTTACTTTTCGTTTCCAGCAGCTTGTTGGGTAAAAAAGCAAACACCAATGCCGAGCCGGATGGATCTGACTGACACTGCGGCTGCATGAGTACGTGGAGAAGGAATCCTTCAACCACCCCTACACCTTTGTGGCGGCACAGACCGGCCTGGACGAGAAGACGGTGCGCGACATCTTCAACGCCCGCGCCGAGTTCCT
>NZ_JAMXSJ010000076.1:0-3324 GCF_024124725.1 Halomonas sp. Ps84H-12
TGTGTAAGACCGGCAGTGCCAAGGCATTGAAGGCAACGAACATCGAAGCAGGAACCAGGAAGGTAACGACCTGGGAATCCCCTTCCTTTCCGCCGCAAGGCGGCAGCGCAAGCTGAGGGAGGGGAGGGTGTCAAGAGTATCCTGTTCGGTAATAAGGTGCTAAACATGTCGTTAGCTGCTTCTTTAGAACCTCTTTCTCGGCTTGTTCACCGCGGAGGCGCTAGCGGCGTAACAGGTAGTTGTCATCAACTCCTTTATGGTGATCACCATTCGCTGTTAATTGATTGCGGCCTTTTCCAGGGTGAAGATGCCGAGCAGGATGAGTTTAAGCAGTTAACCATCGATTTTGATATTAAAACTATCGATGCGTTAGTGATTACCCATGTGCATATCGACCACGTTGGGCGCTTGCCTTATTTGTTGGCCGCCGGGTTTGCGGGGCCGATTTTCTGCTCCAAGCCATCGGCCAAGCTGCTGCCGCTGGTCATCGAAGACGCCTTAAAGATTGGCTTTACCCGCGATGCTCGGTTAATTGAGCAGTTTTTGCAGCGGGTGGAACAGCAGCTAGTGCCATTAGCGTTTGGTAAATGGCATAACGTCACATCAACACCTACTTGCCATGTGAACATGAAGCTCCAGCGCGCGGGGCATATTTTAGGCTCCAGCTATGTGGAGGTTGCCTTGCGCGACCCTCTCAACAAGCGGCGGCAGCGGGTGGTGTTTTCAGGTGATTTGGGTGCTGCCAACTCTCCCTTGCTGCCAGCACCAAAAGCCCCTGCTAAAGCGGATGTGCTGGTGTTGGAATCTACCTATGGCAATCGCCTGCACGAAGGCCGCTTGGATAGAGCCGCTAAGCTAAAACAGGCCATTGAGCGCGCGCTCCATAATAACGGCACGGTAATTGTGCCAGCGTTTAGCATTGGCCGTACCCAAGAGTTGCTATATGAGCTTGAGGGTATTATTCACCGTGCGGATAAGCAGTCACTGTGGAAGTCGTTAGAAATTATTGTCGATTCGCCGCTGGCGGCGCGCTTTACCCAGGTGTACCGAGACCTCAAGCCGTTTTGGGACAGCGAGGCGCAAACCCGAGTTCGCGCTGGCCGTCATCCGCTGAGCTTTGCATCGCTCTACACAGTGGATAGCCACGCAACCCATGAGCAAACGGTGCGCTATTTAGCCGAAAGCGGGCGGCCTGCGGTGGTGATTGCTGCTAGCGGCATGTGTGCCGGTGGGCGGGTGGTGAGCTATTTAAAAGCTATGCTGGGTGATGCGCGCCATCAGGTGCTGTTTGTCGGTTACCAAGGCGCTGGCACGCCAGGGCGGGATATTCAGCGCTATGGCCCCCAGGGCGGCTGGGTGATGTTGGATGGCGAGCGTTATGACATTAAAGCGGGGGTGACCACCATCAGTGGCTACTCTGCCCACGCGGATCAAGCGGGGTTATTGGGCTTTGTTAAGCAGATGCGCCACTGGCCCCGTAGCATCCATTTGGTACACGGGGATGCCGAGGCCAGAAGGGCGCTAAAAGTGGCGCTTGAATCGTTAGCCGCTAAGCACGGTAAGGCGCTGAAGGTAACGTTACCGGTGAATCAGCCAGAGTAGCTAGGTTGGGGCTATGCTACTATCAGCGGCTTTATGACGCTGGTTAGGTTAGTGACCTGTATGTTAAGCCCCTATGTTCTCCGTTCTGAGCCGTTGTCTCACGTTACCAGTCTCGCTGTGTTTTTGATGGGCGCGCTGGCGCTGGTGGTGCCTTCCGGTTACTCGATTGGCCCTGTACTGCTCCTGCTGGCGAGCACTGCCCTGCTATTTAAACGCTTTAAGTGCTCCTCCTTTGTGCTGCTCCCCCAAGACCGCTGGATCATCGTAGCGTTAGTGGCCTACGGCCTGGTGGTGGGCGTTATGTCGGCGGTTGAGCTTGGTTCTCGTGGTTTTGATAGGCCGCTGCGCTTTTTATTGGCCATCCCGGTGCTGCTGCTGATATTGCGCTACCCGCCGCGTTTAAGCTGGCTATGGGGTGGGGTGGCGCTAGGCGCTATTGGCGCCGGAAGTTTGGCGCTGTGGTTGAAGCTCGTAGAGGGCGTTGCGCGGGCGAGTGGCTTTCTGCACGCGATCCAGTTTGGCAATTTAAGCATGCTAATGGGCGTGCTGTGCTTTGCAGGCTTGGGCTGGGCGGTGGTTCAGCGCCAACGTCATGCGTGGGTTGCCTTGCTACTGCTGGGGGCTTTGCTGGGGATGCTGGGCTCGTTAATGTCCGGCAGCCGTGGCGGCTGGGTGGGGCTGCCGGTGGTCGCGTATATACTTTACCGTGGCTATGGCCGCCAGTTACCGATGGCGATAAAAGCAGGAGCGGTAGGGGCGGCGCTTGCCTTAGTTGCAACAGTCTATTTGCTGCCGCAAACGGGAGTTCAGCAGCGGGTTGAGGCTGCTGTTAGCGATATTAGCCACTATGTATCCGGTACTGAAACTGATACATCGCTGGGCTTGCGTTTTGAAATGTGGCGCGGGGCTGCTCAGTTAATTGCCGAGCGGCCACTGCTGGGCTGGGGCGAGGCTGGCTATCGTGAGGCTTTGGGGGAGCTAGGCGAGCAAGGTGTTATCTCCCCCGTGGCGGCGGAGTTTGGCCATGCCCATAACGAGTTTATCGATGCCTTTGCCAAACGAGGGCTGGTAGGCCTGGCCGTGCTGCTCATGCTTTATATGATCCCGATGAGGATGTTTGCCCCTAGCTTATCGCACCCTGATTTGCCCACTCGCTCATTGGCGGTAGCGGGCACGCTGTTACCGGTGGCATTTATTGATTTTGGTTTATCGCAAACTTTTTTGGCCCATAACAGCGGCGCTACTTTCTATGCGTTTTGGTTAGCGGTGCTATGGGGGAGTTATCGTGCAAGAAGGAGAATTGTGTCGTAAAGGCCGGGTAGGGAAATAAAGCTGGGTGCGCGGCACCCAGCTTTATCAGTTTGCGCGGAAAACCTCGTACTTTTGGTGCGAGGATGGATAGCGCGGCGTCCGCCAGGACGCCTTGTGTTTTGCATCCTTACAATATTTCGTCTAAAGTGTAAATCATGAAAGCCGAACGCGCCTACCAATACCGCCTCTATCCCACGCCTGAGCAAGCAGCCTTGCTGGCGCGAACGTTTGGGTGCGTGCGGTTTGTCTGGAACGCGGTGCTGCGCTATCGCACCGACGCGTTCTATCAGCGTCAGGAAAAGATCGGCTATAACGATGCCAGCGCGTTCCTAACACAGTTAAAGAAGCAGCCGGACACCGCCTTTCTAGCCGAGGTTAGTTCGGTGCCACTGCAACAATGCTTGCGCCATC